>NZ_PJBX01000114.1:0-29398 GCF_002836335.1 Psychrobacter sp. Sarcosine-02u-2
GAATTTATATCCAATGTTCAACACGCCCTAGACTGACTTTTGAGTTCAGATATTAAGTAGGGTGAAAGTAAGTCATCTAGCTCAAGATTAGTTTTCAACTTTACTTGATTAATAATTTCTACGAGGGTAACAGTATTTTGATTCAGCTCATCTTCAAGTTCAGCTATCCTCTCTTTTAATCCTTTATTGGTGTCAAGAAGAGCTTGACGTGTCTTTTTATTGACGTATAGCTGCTCTTCTTTTTCATTCAAGTTCAATGGTAAGAGCTGCTCCATGGTGTATTTTTGAATTAATGCTTTACGTTCTTTAGTGCTAAGCGTACTCAGACCCCCTTTAATATGCCCTTTGGCAATTAGTCTCTTATGTAGAGCAGTATTTGAAATAGGGGCCTTTTTAATGCCTTCTTGTACCATTTCTTTAAGCTCGTTCTCGATAGCTTCATTAAGCTCACTACCTCTTAACATTTGCTTTCTTCCTCATCATTAGCTTTTATCTTTTCGTATTCTAGTGAAAATAGTTCAGCAAGTGTCTTTGGCTGGGAATGCTCAGTATCTATTGCACTATATATATTTACAGGAGTTTTATTACTGTAGCCGACCATAATTTTTTGTTCGAAACCCTCAAGGTTCTGAATTTGCTTTTTTATCCTTAGTGTAAATTCAGAATTATCAGCTAAGCTTTTAGCTTGATCAGTCAGTCTATCTTTAGTAAGTCTTAAATTTTCAAGTTCGCCCAAACGGCCTGTCACCGTAAAATTGACACAGGACGCACCTGACTGGCACGCTAGTCGCTTGGGACAACCGTGAGCCGCCATATTACGCATACACGAGCCAAAGGGTAGGGGATGTAAGTAGGCATGGGTATCTATGAGTTCTTTCGCTTTGTCTGGCTCTGTAGGAGCTATTTCATTAAAAGCTTTAGCAATATCTTCGAAGTAACCATCACCCATAGATTGCTCAATAAAATTCGATATTTCAATAGTACTATCAAACGTATGTAGATTATTTTTCAAGTTGTTTTCTAGGTCTTTATCGTTGCTAAAGAGCATCAAACCATATTCTAAGATGTCATCAATTGGGCTTTTTGCATTATTCTCTGCAGGTTGCACAGGTTCTGAAACTGCCATTAACTCCTTAGATGTTTGAAATTGACTATTGCTACTAGCTAAACTGGCATTTTGGCTGATTTGCTTAATACTCAAGTGTTGGTAGTGTTTGTTTTGCTCAACATCAACCCGACCCATTAACATTGCTTGCAAGTGGTCTGAGATCTCAGCAATAGCTAAAAAGGTGTTAATATTATGGCGTGGAATATGGCTCGATATTTTAGAGGCTTGATTATCGCTATCTTTAAGGCCGTACTTTTCAAATACTGATTTATTTTTACCTGTACCTAAAAAATTATTTATAACACGGTTCTCTAGTATCGTAATATTTGCTTTATTGATTACACCCCGAGATAAGGTAGTGCTACCATATTGAACTATAAATAACAGATCCTCATAGGGAATATTGACTATACGACCCTCAAACTCAAATTTTTTGTTTATAGGTTCTTCGGTAGCATAATTTTCTGTTGATTTAATGAATTTACTTAAAGTTTTTTTACTATAAAACTTTAGCTCACCTGTTCCAGTATTAATTGTCTTATCAGGTTTTACTTGAGCATGTCTGAACACACTTAATATTGCATCTCTTCGACCAGCACGACCTCTTTTTCTTTTTCTTGAGATAAATAAATGATCGATTAAGTCATCTAGCTCGATTAAATCATCAGGAATTTCATCAATACTCTTAGGAAGAAAGTCTTTTAAATCTTTCTGCCTCAAATAAATTAGGTGCTCTCGATATTTTTCGGTAATTTTTAACGTATCTTGTATAATGCTTTTAACCAGCGTAGTAGTAGAAGGCTCAACCCAGTGAATTCTCTCTCCAGCTCCTTTTGCACCATAATATTGTATCCCAAGCATATATTGCGCTTTATCATTAACACTTATAGGCTTATTGGTTTGCAGGTCTAATATAGGCTTTTCAATTAAACAGTCTTTCTTCAGCATTATTATTTCAGTCGAACGGAATCCTGTCACGATAGATAAAAATAGTGAGTTTAGAAGTATTCTTTCACCTTCACTCTGACAAAAATTTTTGAGCGAAGCAATGTTTATAAATGTCTGAATCGAGATTAATTTTTCTGTGTTTATTTCATTTTCATCAATATTTTTATATTTAAGAAGCTCTTTAGTTATTTTTGCTTTTGGTGTTCTGTTATGTTTACCAAAACACTTTAAATCAACTTCGAACTCTAGCTTCTTAGAAGTGAATCCATATTTATTCACTATGTGTTGTAGTCTTCTGAATATTCCAGCATGATTTGGAAGGTTAGCAGCATTACTATTATTCTTTAATAAAAGGTAGGCGTGGTTAAGAATTTCTGTCGATATTTTTTTGGGGTGAGTGTCAGAGGTAAGCTCTTGTAGGGAATAAAACCAACGCTTTAACACTAAAAGTTCAGCAACAAGCTTTTGTGGTGAAACGTTACCATTAGCTTGGCGATAACTGTACACTAGCATGGCTTTACAAAATTCTTGATACTCTTCAGATATATTTATATTTAATAGCCCTCTTACTTTGCTTGTAGAAACAAAGCTGAGGCTTAGCTTGTTCCTTGATAGTAGCCAGCTTGAACCCACACCAGTCTTTAACCAAAAACTATCTTCCCACAAGGCATCATTTGGTTTGTATAAGTTTTTTTTAAAAAACACTTTTTGCTCATCAATGAATTTACTGTAATTAGTCATCTGCATTTTTCAACTCACTATTTAACTTACAGCGCTTAATGACTGACTGTATTTCAAATTTAGTAGCTTCATGAATAGAAATAATTGGATTTGATGAGTTATAAACAGCATCAGAGATATGTATGATCGATTCTAGTTCATCTTGAACACATTCTAAAACCTCTTCATGATGACCATGTTCATAAGGGTGAAAATAGACACATCCATAGCAACTACGCACAGGTTCAAGGAAACAGTTGGCTTTATAGTTACATTTACCTATATTGATGTGAATCTTATTATTAATAAATCCTATTATATTCTTTCCATGATCTTGCTCATGAGTAATAATATCACCAGTCATTAGCATGGCTATTATTTGTTGGTAAACAGGATTTCTACCGAGTGCGATGGCTCGAGTTTGAGCGAGATTGGGCGACGAAAAAATATAATACCTAGCTGTGACTAATGATGAATGACCTAAGACATAGGCAATTTCTTCAGCACTTGACCCTGATAGTGCCATTGAATGAGCTACGTGATGACGGAATTGAGAGCTTGTATATTTAATTTGGATTAATTCACTACTTAAAACTCGTTTCTGATATTCCTGCGGTGAGAATCTAAAGATTTGTTCATTGATGGCAGTAGTACAGTAAGTCACTGCAGAATTACCTAAATTAAAAAGCTGATGTTTCATAGGTAGTTTGAACTGTTTGATATATTGCAAAATAACTGTAGCAATTTCTTCAGGTAGTTTTATAGAAATTTTAGCATGATTGAATCGTCCTTGTTTTGCATAAGGCACAAGTATGCTGTAACGCATATGTTCGCCTTCTTCCGTATAAGTGTCTATCTTTATATCTTCAACAGAAAGTTTTGATAATTGAACGGGTCTCATACCAGTTACATAGATAAGACCAAGGATAGAGGCATTTTTAATGACATTGTCTGCTATTGATTGTCTCTTAGTAATCTCTGAATTCAGTTTCGCAAAACCGTTTTGTATCATTGTAACCGTAGGCCTACTAATAGGATCTTCAATTTCTTGATAGTATAATTTTGAGTTGAAAGTTTTTGGTCTTTCTAATATTTCAAGATCAAGCTCATCTTCTTCACTAAATCCTTCAAAACCTTCAGCTATCAAAAATCTGACAAAGTTCTTTAGTGTATAGTATTCTCTACTTTTAGATTCATCTACAGCTAAATCTAGAAGAATTTCTCTGAAATTCACATAACTAAAAGAGCTGCCGCTTTTTATCAAATTCTGAAAGTTAGACCTGACTTGTTTAAAGTGTTTTGATAAATAGGCAGGGCTATTGAGCTGGGAGTAGTAAGCTAAAAAAAACTTTAACAACTTAATCTCATGCTTATCTAAATATTTTTCTTCAGTAAAATCTATGTATTCTTTTCTGCCGGAGTAGAGAAACTCCCAAGTACTGGAGGTGGAGTTGATAAATTTCGTTTCATGCCTATCAGCAAGCATAAAACGAATTACAGTAGGAATATGCAGACTTTCAATTTTACTTATCTGAGCCTCAGAAAATAAACGATGACTCGAATAATCAGGAAACTGTAGTGCTAAATTAGTATTGGCCATAGTGTGCACCCACTTTTGTAATTCTTTGAATATTAGCTAAATTGGCATTTTCTGAGATAAATCGGCTGGCATATAGGTATGGCATAGTACTATTGAGTGACCACCCCGCCATCTTTCTTAAATTTTCAATAGCGTTCTCCATTGCCTGCGCCTTGTTGTAACTACCTAAATGTGATTGATAACTATGTTTAAGCATCATATATGCCCATGTATGCCGAAGAATATGAGCTGAAATTTTATCAATTGAATCTACATAATTCTTATCAAAGAACTGAGGATACTTACTTTTCATCTTCTCATTTATCGTAGCTATGATCTTTTTGAAGCCTGATTTACTAAGGGGTGAGTAGGGTGCTTGTAACGACAAAAATAGCATGTGGCTTTTAGAGTTTTGGGATCTAATATTGTTGATATACATATGAATAAATTGAGCATCACGTTTTTCTAATAATATGGTTCGAACGGATTGAGCGTTTTTAATGTGTGGCTTTGTTATACGATTGTCTGTTCTATCATGTGTATCAGTTATTAGCAGATAGGTGTTATGTGTTTTTAAATCAGTCTTAATTGAGTTAAGGGTTAAGAGTAATAGCTCGCCAGTCCTCAAGCCATAGTTCAAAAGCAGATGTACAATTAGAAAGTTTCTTAACTGCGCATCTTTACCCTTAAATAAGGTTTCTTGTGCTTTAGGCGAAATAATAGAATATAGAGCTTCTTTCATTTCCTCTGTAAGACTTTTAAAGGTTGTCCCATTTTTATGGGCTTTATGGTGATTAGAGGATAAGTTTTTGACAAGATCAGACTTTTGGGAAAGTGTAGATTTATATCTAGCTATTTCAGGGCTTATAGATTTACCGTGTACTTGACTAAAGGTATCTAATAAATAATTCAAATAGCTGAGGATAGCCCGCAAACGATGTGCAAGCGTATTGTAATTAATTGAAGGATTGCTCCCTAATCTAATTAGCTTTTGGTCAACTACCCGCATATTTTCCAAATATAATATAAAGCTGTCTATTTCTTTAATCATCAAATTAGGGTTAGATTTATGTTCACGGAAATACTTGCAGAATGACTGATTATGTTTTTCTTCCCAGAACTCGTACCACTGCTTAATGCCCTGCAAGTAAGCTCGTTGTGTTGATTCACTTTTAAACTTCAATGAGCTATTAATATAAAGCATAGGATATAAGCAGGGAAGTGTAGTAGTGCTATCAAACAATAGACTAAGCTGAGCTGAGTTGTTTAGAGTAATAGATTTTATTTTCAGCATTTGAATCAAATCCTACGAATATATGAACTTTTATATAGGTGTCTCTTATGATTTAATATTATATTAATACTCTCTACAAAGCAATGAAAATTGAATGATATAATCAGCTTAAAGTAGTTTTCATACAGAGTCTCGCAGCTTATCTATATAGTCAGCCCAATCTTGCATCATGAGTATTCGAGTATCGATTTCATCCAATCGGTTATAAGCGCCACCATGCGTATCCTTTATTCGATGTCCTAATTGCAGCTCAGTCACAATATCTGAGTAACGTAGTTCAGATTGTTCCATAAGCAATGTTTTGGCCGATGCTCGAAATCCATGAGCACACTGAACATCTTTGTATCCAAGCCTATGGAATATCTGTACTAGAGTCGCTTTACTAATATAGCTATTGCTTGAGGCACGCATCGATGCAAACACATATTCTTTATGACCTGTAATTGCTTTTATTCTTCGTAAGCGTTCAATAACCTGAGTGGCTAGAGGTACAACTAAGTGCGATACCATATCCTCACGACCTTCGCCTTTAGTAGGAGAAAACTCCCATAGCTTGTTATCCCAATCTATATCTTGCCATCGCATAGACCGCAAATCGATACTACGCACAAAAACATATGGTAATAAGTTCATTGCTTCCAATGTAATCTTACTTGCACCTTCAAAATTAGACATATCGTTTAGGAGAGTGGCAAACTGATCAGGCTTAGTGATGGCTGGTAAATGGTTGCCTGAGCTGGCAGGTGCGAGCTCGCCACGCGTATCAATAGCTATGTTTCTATCGCATAATCCTCTTGCAACAGCGAATGAGAAGACTTTTTCAGTATAAAGCCGAGTGCTTGCACCAACGAAGGTTGCTTGATTTTCATTATTCTGAATCGCCTCACACACACTTAATATCATCTCGCTCGTGATATCGTTCATTCTTAAGTCGCCAATCTCGCGACACATATATCCTAGACATAAATCCCAAAATTTAAGGGTAGATTCACTAAACGCACGCTTTCTAGAATTGCTACGATTACGACTTGATGTTTTGTGGTCTCGCCACGCTTGTGTAATTTCAGAAAATGTGGCGTTCTTTAGATGAGCATACTTATTGACTTGTTCTTTTTTATGGATAGCTTTAGGGTCAGAGCCTTGTGCGACCATCTTAAGTATACTTTCTGCTTTATGCTTAGCTTCATATAGACTGATTTCTTCGACCTTACCTAGCATCATTCTAGGACGCTTACCATCGATATGCGGATGAGCGTACCTCAAGTAATATTCTTTTTTACCATTTGGATAAATACGAATACTTAGGCCCGCAATACCTGAGACACTAACCGAGTAATCTTTATCTCGGCATTCAAGTATATTAATATCATTTAAATTGTCGACAGCCATAATGCACATCCGTAAGTTTTATAAGCAAGGTAAATTGTGAATGTTAATCTATTAACTCTATACTGAGATTTAGAATAATCTTTGCACATACTTTATAAATTCTGAAAAAGTATCTTTTGGAAAATATAGATAGTTATTGGACACTGAAATGGACACGGTTATTAATCTATTAAGACATAAAACCCTTTAAAATTAAGTATTTTAGGTACAATTATCCCCAAGTGAAGGTTGGGGATAATTATAGTATAGTGGAGAAAGAAGGAGTAAGCTATTTTTTTGTTGATATATATGGCGTTTGAAGGAATAAACTTTATATAGATTAAAAGCAAGAGTGCTGTTTGCTGTTGGCAATAGAGTCCTTCGACATATTTGCACGAAAAACCGTGCTCCTGTACTCGCACAGAATACCTTAATCAGGGTGATAGTACTGTTCTGTGCAAATTTGGAAGGTATCAACTCAATGCTTTAGATTAAGATGTCTCAGGAAGAACGAGAGATGATAGAAAAGACCAATGAGTGTTTCACTAATCTGGAAGGCTCTTTTGATGACTCTAAATGAAAACGTATTACAACGTAGTTAGCTATGATAATAGCAGCTATAAGGTGTATGTAGACTTGGACTTACTGAGATGCCAAGTAGGAGCATTGTCAGAGCTTGTATACGTTCTTATCAAGAATATAGAGTAATAGGTATCCAGAAGGATTATTGCTTTTACTTTGAGCTGATTGTCACTTGGTGGCGAATACTTCTGTACCTAATGTAGTTCAAGCACATTCGCATTAATGAGGAAGTCGGCTAAGCTACCAACAATCGATTGATGAGTGATTTGGTTATTAGGTGATGATTAGGAATGACAGATGATTCAGAGGGCTTATTATGCAGTATGAAGGTAGTAAACTTAGCAATGATGAGTAGAACAAGTTTATCAAACAGGTTAACTAGCGACATGGTTTAATACGTTAAACTCGATTACAAATACAATAGGATCAGTGATAGCTCTGTACATTGACTTCTTAAGACAGCTTAGCTAGTAACTGTATTAGTGTTGATGAAGATGACTTTCTGAATAGTTAGTACGTATGAGAATTAATCAATCATCAACCAACCTTAATAAGGGTTTATCATATAATTATAATCCCATGAACTTATTGTATGGTACCCTTAGTTTAACATAATATACATTATGCGAAAACAAACCAACGGGCTTAATAGTTACGTGCACAATATTTTTATTCAACTTCATCTGCAATAATTGTCGTTCGTTTCCAGCCAAACTTAAACATCTACAATATTCATCTTCGCATTTAATATTAATACCAGCACCGACTTTAAAATTTTCATTTAAAACCTCAGCGCCAGCTAACGACAATGCTTTAGTAAATACTCGCGTAAAGATTTCCCATCCTCATCTAGGATGACATCCGTCACTTGGCAAGCCACGTCATTATCAACGCTCTTACATGACAGTTCATAATACACATCATCGCCTTGTGCCAAGCTGACTTGCACCAATCCTTGCTCGGTCACTGCAAACTGCTTATCTTGCTCATAATCAGGATCTTGCGAACTCCATAAAACATCATAACCAATATGACAAGACATTTGCTCTCTAGCAAAATAATCCCGCTCAAGCTGCATGGCCGCTTTTAGCTGTGGGCTGCCATATTGGTGCAAAACCACTGGATAATCCTGACCCTGATTATCCACATCTTGTTGGTACATATCTGCGATGGTCGTGACTTTCATGGCAAACGTCGTCTGCAAGGCTTCTGTTAGATTGGCGGTCGCAGACATGGCAAAAAACCCTATGATTAACATCATGATAGAAAATATGGTTTTCTGCATGGCGCTCTCCATCGGCTACGACTTATGATGTATTATATTCATAAAAGAGAATATAAACTATCGTTTTACGCTATTATTATGTCAATTAAGCTTTTAAACCAAAACCCCGTTTACACAGCAACATTATCAACTTTGGGCAGTTATGAGTACTATTGATAAATAATCGCTACTGATAAGCAAACACCGATGTAAACCAGTAATGACCTAGGTTTCAAGCTATTCTAATTTTAATAAGCTACGATAAGGATATTTTTATGATGTCATCATCTCGTTTTAATATTTTTCAGTCAGGTTTGTATAAATTAACCACTGCGGCGTGCTTTGCTTCCATACTTGTTGCGACCGGCTGCTCATCTTCCGCTGAGTCTAGCGTCAAAATACCCAGCCAACAAAATGGCAACACCTCAGCCCCCGTTATCTCCGATATGAGCCAGCAAACACTTAGACAGCAAGCCTTACGTATCCAGCGTGCCCTAGCGAACAACGACTTTGCGCGCATTACCAACGACATTCATCCGACGCGCGGCGTGCGTTTTTCCATGTATGCCTATGTGCGCCCTGAGACCGATAAAGTCTTTAGCCGTGAACAATTCGCGCAGTACTTACAACAATCTAAAATCCGCTTTACTTGGGGTGAACGTGATGGCTCTGGTGAGCCGTTAGTGATTCCGCTCCCAGAATACTTGGAAACGTGGGTCGATGGCGATACCTATAACAATGCCAGTATCAGCGTTAATGAGTTTAAGCACAGCGGCAATATGATTAATAATTTAAAGGAAATTTATCCCAATTCAGAGTTTGTTGAGTTTTACCATAAAGGCTCAGAACAATACTCTGGTATGGACTGGCGTATCATGCGCTTGGTATTTGATGAGTACCAAGGCAAACGTTATCTGGTTGCTATTGTCAATGAACAATGGACGGTTTAAATAATTCTTATCTATAAAAACAAGTACTTATATTCATAAAAGCCAACAATAATGAGCAGTGCTATTAAATAAATACACTGCCCTTTTCATCTGTTTTCTAAGCTATTAAACGGATAATTAAGAAATTAGCGACTGAAAAATCCGTAGAAATATTTATAAGCTGAGTAAACATTGATGATTTTTATAGGTCATATAGAAGGTAGTAGCAGTACCCTTATCCTCTTTGCTTTCATATACTGGATAATCATACGCTTCCTCAAAAACGCCCTTATAACTATCTAGTTTATCCATCCCTTTTGTCGTTAAATCTGCTTTGTTGTTTATATTCATTAAATGATAAATATCACTATAATCAACCCCTTTTTGTCTCATCTCCATAATATTGAAAGCAAAAGCTGACTGAGTTGAACAGAAATCTTCATTATTATCAGGTATATTTTTGATTTTATCGAGTGTTGAATCTATATATAATCCTAATTCTTGCAGCTCTTTAGGATACTGTGAGGGCTCGTTGATAGCATAGGCTGTATGTGTTATCAGTAAAGCATAAATTAAAATTAGCAATTTTTTCATGAAATTTATATTCTCGTAAGTATGGTTTTTTTCTAATCGCTTTTACCAAGACACCTTTCATTCATAGCGGCGTTTGGCGAAAAAATTTCACCATTATGTCGTAAATATCAGGATAAGCATCAATCAGCTTTTGCGGCGTTTCAAAGAATACTTCGCTGAGCACCGCGAAAAATTCCGCAGGATTGGTCGCGCCATAACGGTCGAGACCTGATTTATGATGGCTTTGAAAATCCTCAAAGTCGCGGCTCATAATTTCAGTCCAGTGCGCAGGATCCATATCGGGTTGTAGCGGCGGAAAGCCATTGGCACGACCATTTAGCATATCAAGCTTATGCACAAACTCATGAATGACCACATTATGACCATCGCGCTCGCCTGAGTGTATGGCATCCTTCCATGACAGAATGACAGGCCCGCGCAGCCACGCTTCGCCGCTACGGTGTTGACTGCCCTCATGGACAACCCCCAACTCATCGACGGTGGTGGTTTCGCTTTTATAGGAACCCGGATAAATAATAATGGCCGACCAGCCAGCGTACCACTCAAGGCTTAGGTTTAAAATAGGCAGGCAAGCTTGTAAGGCGATAGATTGCTTGACCGCATCGGTAATCTCGAAACCCTGTGCGCCAGTAATCGACTTATCCGCCAAAAACAACGTCGCCAGTTCAAACAGGCGTGTTAGCTCATCCTCGTTTAGCCTATCAAGTATGACAATACGCTGAGCGGCTTGCAGCCAGTCAACATGGGTAAACTCGCTGTTGTCCAATATGCGCTGCTCGCGCCAGTCTTTTATCATGCTAAACATAGTGAATTTCCTTTAATTTTGTCGTTAGACTGTGCTTTTTATTATTGGCGTTATGTATTTTTAATGGGTTAAATGGTGCTGACAATAAGCCTATTTATCAAGATTCTAACGACAACATATTCATAATTAATTTAATCAAGGTTTCTTTTTGGTTGGGGTCAGATTCAGCGACCAATAAGGTTAATGCAGCAAGCCCGGTGTTATTGATGACCATGTCACCTTTATCATTGAGCAGTCGATTATTACGATGCAGAAAATCTACAAACAAAAAAGCGCCGCTGCGTTTATTGCCATCGGTAAAAGGATGATTTTTGACCATAAAGTACAGTAAGTGCGCCGCTTTACTCTCGATAGTCGGGTACGCAGGCTCACCAAACACCGTCTGCTCTAAAGTACCTAGCACGCTGTCCAAACCATCACCGCGAGGCTTAGCAAATAGCTCAGTCGCCTCACCTCTATCTATCAGCTGCGCTTTTAAATCCGTTAGTGCTGCCATCGCCTCAGTCGGACTGGGTAAGATACCGCCCTCTTGCCCTGCAGGATTATCAAGCAAGCCTTCATCATAGCGCTGTAACCATAAGAATGTCTGTGTGTAACGGCTGATAATTTCAACCAAGCCGCGTCCTTCATCAGTTTTAAGCTCGGGACTTTGCGCGGTTTTTCGAATTAAATTCAATGCTTGTTGTAGCTCGCTTGAGTTTTTATCAAAGCGCTCTTGATTAAGTGTATAGCCTTGGACTAAGTATTCACGTAGGCGCTGCGTTGCCCAGCGTCTAAACTGCACACCTTGGGGAGATTTGATGCGATACCCCACTGAGATAACCACATCTAAGTCATAAAATGTCACGGGGCGGTCAGAATTTGCAATATGCATTTTTTGCATATTGCTTTTTTCAGCGATCTCTTCATCGTTTATAGCATTGGCAATATGACGTGAGATCACTGATTGGTCACGACCAAATAGCTCGGACATTTGTGCTTGCGTAAGCCAGACAGTCTCTTGCTCGAAGCGAACGTCTACCTGTGCCTTTCCATCAGCGCTTTCATATATCTCTACTTTTGCCACGTCATCATTCATAACGTTGATCATCTCAGCTCTCCCCCAATCCTAATCCCAATATAAATGCTTGCGCTGTGGTTATTATTCTTAATAGGCAAATCATACAGCGACTGCATGACAGAGTACATAACAATGACTATTCTGTGCCTGTGCCTGACGTATCTCGCGGCGTATAACCGAAATGCTGCTTATAAATACGAGCAAAGTAACCTTGGTCACCATAACCGACTCTATGCGCCACTTCATCGATGGTTACGTAGCTTTTGGTTTTTAAAATATGATTGGCCTGCTTTAAGCGTAGTTCCTTTACCCATTCCGAAAAACTATAGGGCAACTCAGCAAACAGCTTATGCAAGTATCTGACCGATATATGACAAGCAGCAGCGACCATTGCTGGAGTCAAAGCAGGGTTTTCTAGGTGCAAATAGACGTAATGCTCGATGCGCTTTAGGTGCACCGACTGTATGGACGAGCTGCTACTCATCATCACCTCTTTCGGGGCGCTCAATGTCAATACAATAAGGTTAAGCAGCTGCTGCTCTAGGATTTTAATCTCTAAAGCCGCCAATCTATGCTGCTGAATCAGCTCTAATATCTGTCTGATTTGAAAAACCAGCAACCTGCCAGCCCCTTCATCAATAGACAGGCTACGGGCAAACTGCCGCTCTATCGTACCCATTTGCGGGCTTAATAGCGCTAATGGCACTTTAATCACATATAACGATACTTCTTGCAGATGATAAAACTCGTAAGGTAAGTTTGATAATTCAATAAAAAACTGACCCGGGTTTGAGATTAATTGGCGGTTTTTTTGCGCAAAACGAACGCTACCAGTAACAGGAAAGGTGATTAAAATACTGTCGTCGCTACGGTTATTACTGTTGCCGTGACTAGACTGATTGCTTGCTAAGCTGCGTTTATAATATACGGTATTGGCATGATAATGCGATACGCCGATATCCAAAAGCTTGGCGTGTTGCAAGTAACCAGAAAACTGACTTGGTTGGCGAAAGCTGACATTGAGATCAAAATAGGTGTCATTGATGGTGCGCTTCCAATCAAACGCGTCTAACGTTTGAGGAGCGCTTATCGGAGGCGTTGGAGGTAACCATAAGGAAGGAGGTAATTTTGCATTCATCCTTGAATACTCTGTGTGTAAAAATAGCTATCACAAAATTGATAGGCATTTAGGTATCATGCCAGCTAATAAAATGTCGTTCTCCTTTATATCATACCTGTATGACGACTGGATTTCTAAATATGATACCTACTAAATATGATATCAAAAATAAAATCAGGCATTAAATGAGATTTAATGCCTGATGGGAAGTTTATAAGGTTATAGTGATAAAAGAACAGTAAGCTAAGCCGCTTTGGTCAGCTTATAAGTGCCCGTTTCATGCAATTCTGCTCGCCAGCCTTTTTTAATCACAATCGTGGTGGTTGGCTCTTGAATAAGCGCCGGACCTGCAATCAATGCTCCTGCACCAAATTCCTCACCATTATAAATAGGCGTATCAATCCATTCGTATTCTTGATCCATGATCATCTCACGGCTACCGACTTGCGCTTGACTGACATCACCTTGTTGCTTAGCAAGCTCTGGTAGCTTGGGCTTACTGATTTTACCGATGACAGCGACTTCGATATTGACCAGCTCGACCTTATTGTCACGCTCATCATAAGTATAGAGCTCTTTATGACGGTGATGGAAGGCTTCCAAAATCGTTTGCACGCTATCGGTATTAAGCTTGCCATTGGGTATCAGCACATTACACTCATGCACCTGCCCGACGTAACGCATCTCCATAGTACGCTCAATGATGATATCATCTTCTACAAAGCCATCTTCTAGCAGCTTTTGTACGCCTAGGCTTTCTAGCTCGTGTAAGGTGGCATTAAGCGACTGTAGCTCTGAATCTGGCGCAATAATCATCATCTGCGTGGCAAGATAGTTATATTTAATATCAGAGATGATTTGACCAAAGGCGCAGAGACATGAGGCAATCTTTGGTATCAAGATAGTACCAATCCCCATCTCTTCTGCCAAATCAACAATATGCATACCACCTGCGCCGCCGGCACAGATAAGGGCAAAGTCGCGAGGGTCATAGCCTTTTTCAATGGTAATACGGCGAATCCCATTTGCCATGTTTTGATTGACGATGGCACTGATACCAAAGGCGGCATGTGCCAATTCAATCTTTAATGGATCGGCGATATGTTTTTGTACCGCTTGCAGCGCTTTGTCT
This sequence comes from Psychrobacter sp. Sarcosine-02u-2, assembly GCF_002836335.1. Classification (NCBI taxonomy): domain Bacteria; kingdom Pseudomonadati; phylum Pseudomonadota; class Gammaproteobacteria; order Moraxellales; family Moraxellaceae; genus Psychrobacter; species Psychrobacter sp. Sarcosine-02u-2. The sequence goes on from NZ_PJBX01000114.1 coordinate 14,504, forward strand.
TTATCCAAAGTCACGCAGCCGCCTAGCACCGCATCTGGCTCAAGATAGCCTAACACCAGATTGGCATCGGTGACCGTTGGCAACTCACCGCCTTTACCATAAGAAGCTGGACCTGGGGTCGCGCCAGCACTTTGCGGCCCTACCTCTAACATACCAAAATTATTCACATGACCAATAGAGCCGCCGCCTGCGCCCAGCGTTTCGACATGAATCATCGGCACGCCAATACGATTGCGTAAAAAATCAATATCACGGTTTAGGCTGGTTCGGCCAGATTTGGCCATCGTGATGTCAAAAGACGTACCGCCCATATCAACGGTGATAATGTTATCAATGCCAAAGGCGCTGGCAATATACAGTCCTGCTTGCGGTGCTGATGCCGGTCCTGAGTTGATGGCATTAACCGCCCGTTCGCGCATGATGTTACCGACCGCAAGCCCGCCATTCGACTGAAAGTAACGAACAGGCTGCTCAGCGCCGAGCGCCTTAAAGTAATCATCAATCTTATGTACATAAGACGCCATAACGGGGCTTAAATAGGCATTGACCAATGTCGTTGAGGTACGCGTATATTCCTTAATCTGCGGATATACTTCACTACCGCAGCAGACAAACACCCCCGGCATGTGCTGCTCAATCAGCTCTTTGGCACGCTGTTCGTGCTCGGTATTACGGATAGACCACACAAAAGAGATGGCAACCGCTTGCACGTCTTGCTGTTTTAACACTTCAATCGCATCGAGGATATCTTGCTCATTTAACGGCTCGTGTTCGCTGCCGTCTGCTAAGATACGACCACGGATAGGAAAGCGGCGGTCACGCGTAGCAATTTGTGGTGCCGGCGGGTAACTGGCATCATAGCGGTGTCCTTCTTCTTTGTGCCCTAAGCGTATCTCGATACTGTCTTCATGTCCTTTGGTACATAGCAATCCTACTTTTACGCCCGTCATCTGAATCAACGCATTTAGTGCGACGGTCGTACCATTTATGCACAAATCGCAGGCTTGAATGATGTCCTCGATAGGACGGTTAAACTTGTTGGCAATTTGCTGGAGACCATTGGCAATGGCTAAGGTGCCATCCTCTGGGGTCGATGGCGCTTTAAACAGATGAATGTCACCGGTTTTTTCTGCCAAGACAAAATCTGTAAAAGTCCCGCCAGCATCAACGCCAATACGAAAATCGTTGTTCATAAGTCATCCTTAACTCAATCATGAAAGTTCAATGTGTGTTTTATGCGGTTATCTGGCGGCGTAAGTAATCAGTCTCAGCTTCATTTAGCGTCAAAGTTTCTGGGTCAAGTACCACACCGTATTCAATCTTTGCCGCAGCAATTGAGATAATCCTTTCTTTTACATCCTTGATGACCGCTTGAATATCGCGATCAAATGAGCTGCCGTAACCGCCGCCACCCGGGTTGATATTGCGCGCGCGTTCACCCGGCGTGATTTCCGTAACGGTGTTTTTTCTATATAAGTCCGTTTGCCCGTCTTTATGTAGTATCTCTAGACGCCCAACTTTGAGCTCAGGTGAGATTTGTTCCGCGCCGCCGGCGCCCATAGTAGGATGCTGGCGACCTTCGCCAAAGGCAATAACCGTCATCGTATGGTCTAATGGCTCAACTTCCCAAACCGTACCACAACCGCCGCGGTACTCGCCTGCGCCGCCACTGTCTTCTGCCAAGCCATATTTATGGATTAAAATAGGATACTGGTACTCTAACAGCTCAATATCTCCCGAACTTAGCGCGCCAAAGCAGCTCAATGGCCCACAAGCGTGCCAGCCATCCATCTGCTGGGTGGCGCCTGCGCCTGAAATAATAGACGCCAAAATCATGGTGACGTATTGCTCGCCAGTTTTTGGGTCGATACCAGCAATATTAATCCCTGATGAATGCCCCCAAGACGCGGTAACGCGCTCAGGTGCTGCTGCTTCAAATGCCATACGTACCGCATCGGTTAAGGTTTCCATCGGTGTGGTTGTACAGTTAACATGCGGCGCAGGTTCTCTGGCATTACATAAGGTGCCATGCTCACCCAAATCAACGGTAACGCAGCGGTATAAACCTTCGTTATACGGCGGCTCTACTTGGGCAAACATCATTAGCCCAAGCAATACCCCAGACATCGAGTTACCAGCATAAGAGTTGATAAAATAAGGGACTTGCGGCGGACTGGTGATTTTAATATGTACATCGCTGTCTTTGATGACAATGTCGGCGCTGATGGTCATATCACCCAAGCCATGACCTGAGTCTTCTAATACCGCCTCGCCATGATAATCGCCATCTGGGATAGACGAGATTAACGAGCGCATATGATGGTCAGCCATGCTCTTTAGCTCTTCAATCGCTCCACGTACCGTCTCAATGCCATATTTGTCTAGCAGCGCAATCATATTACGCTCACCGACGGCACACGCGCCGTACTGGGCATTGAGATCGCCTTCTTGATTACGGCGTGAGCGCATATTGCTGTGCAGCAAATTAATGACATCATGGCGTTTGACGCCTTTTTCCCACAGCTTAATGGGCGGAATGCGTAAGCCTTCGGCATATATCTCTTTGGCATCAGGGTTATAGCCGGCTGGCACAGGGCCACCGATATCAGTGACATGACCTTTACAGACCGTCCAAAAGACCAGCTCACCTTTATAAAACACCGGCTTATACATACAGCAATCTAGGATATGGCTGCCCATCATCACAGGATCGTTATGATAAATCACATCGCCTTCATGAATGTCATCACCATAATATTCGGCGACGGCTTTCATGGCGGGCATCAGTGAGCCTAAATGAATGGGAATGTCTTGCCCTTGCAAAATCATCTCAGGCAGATGATCAAACAGCGCATTACTATAGTCATGAGCTAAGTTAAAGACACTCGAACGAGCGGTTTTTTCTAAGGTGGTTGTCATCTCACGCTGCGCCGTTTCTAGGGCACCACGTACGACAGACAAGGTAATGGGATCTATAGAGGGGTGAGCGTTGCTCATAAAAGACTCCTTGTCGAGAAATTTGGGTCAGAACAAGCACGTTTATATGGGCTAAATAAAAGAATATATCGGTCTATATGACCATTTATCCTTATCCTTCAGCGCGCGCTTTATCTGGCTTATCATCTATCCTAATGATCAAGCTTGTTCACTATAGCGAGGTTTTGGTCAAATAGATGGACTGTGCGTGCAGAGTTTTTGACTGTGAGTGTACATATGTAACGATAAGCAGCCTGTTTTCACGGTTATCATAGTGGAATATAAAGCGTTTAGCATAAAAAAAGAGCAATGCCTCATATGTGAGGCACTGCCCTTTTTGTCTATTCTTACTAACCCTATAGGAAGCTATAAGTTATTTATTACTATGCGTGAGCAGACTTCCTGCCTAGACCTATCTTCACATTAGCCAATACCAGTCCAGATAAGATGAGCACCATTGCTAGCATCTTCCACCATGTAACCACCTCTCCTATGAACAGCACTGAGGTCGCCATCCCAAACACGGGCACTAAGAGGGCAAATGGCATTACCTTAGAGGCGATATTTTGACTAAGCAGATGCGCCCAAAGTCCAAAGCCAATCAGGGTTGAAACATAGACGATAAATCCAAGCGATAACCAAGACTTGAAAGACGCTTGCGTAAATGTCGCAAGCGCCCATGCCTCATTTTCAAATAGCAGAGAAGATAGAGTTAAAACTACACAAGCAATCAGACCGCCCCATACGACTAGTGATAGCGCTGACAGGGCCGATGTTTTATTTGAAGCTTTGTTGCTATTTACAGGCGAGGTAGTAGAAATATTACCAATACTTTGCTGCGTTGAGGCCTGTTTTGAAGCAATATTGCCAAAGCTCCAGCCTATAGCCGCAATCAATATGCAGATAAAGCCAACCAAGGGCATATCACCGCCGAGATTTAGCGCAATCACACCCAGCCCTAGTACACCGATCAGCATACCGATGATCTGCATGCGACTCACCGCTTCACCTAATATGATATACGCTAGCAAGACGGTGATGAAAATCTGAACTTGTAATAACAGCGCCGTTAATCCTGCCGAAGCGCCTAAATGCATGGCGGTAAATACAAAGGCATATTGCATGACAAAGGTGCCGATAGCATAAATAAATAGTGTACGGTTGAACTTAGGCGGTTTAAGGAACAAAACCAACGGCACGGCAGTAAAGAAAAAACGTAGCGCAGTGAGCATCAGTGGCGGAAAGCTTTCAAGCGCCCATGCAATAAAGGTAAAGTTCACGCCCCATATAAAGGTAACCAAAACGGCTAATGCAATGTGGATTGGGGTCATGTGCTTATCCTAGAGGGTTTTTAAAGTCAATGGCGTCAGGCTGGCGTGTTGGCATATTGGTCTGTCCTGATAACGATATCGATGAGGTATTGCGTATTAAAACATTGCATATTAAAACCTGAACAATCCAAACACGCCAGCATTTAGTTAAGTGCTATCACCCCACCACCAGCCGCATCATCTGCGTACTAATATAACCACCAAAAGTACCCACGGCATAGCCTAAAATACCCAAAAATACCCCGACTGGCGCGAGTGATGGGTGAAATGCCGTAGCGACAATCGGTGCTGATGACGCGCCGCCAGTATTGGCATTAGAACCAACTGCCAAAAAGAAGAATGGCGCACGAATCATTCTAGCAACCGCAAAAACAATCACAACGTGAATACTCATCCATAGTAAGCCAATGAGTAGTAAGCGCCACTGCGAGACAATGCCCGCTAGATTGATTTGCATACCGATAGCGGCGATTAAGACAAAGATAAAGACCGTACCGATTTTGGAGGCGCCAACATGGTCAAGGCGGCGGATTTTGGTAAAGGAGAAAACCACCCCTATTAAAGTAATAATCACCACCATCCAAAAGAATGAGCTGGCAAAGCTGTATTGTACCGCCCAACTATAGGGCGCAAAGAAGCCTGCTATTTGCCCACCTACGAAATGCGCCACCCCGACCATGGCAAAGCACAAGCCAAACATCACCATCAAATCATTGATAGTGGCAGGACGTGCATGGTCACGCTCATAGCTTTCCACCGCGGCAATCACTTTATCAATGCTACTGCTATCCGCCCGTAAAAACTTATCTATCTTCGCGCTGTGCTTTGCCATGACCAAAATCGCCAATAGCCATAATGAGGCATTGGTGGTATCGACCAAAATCATCATGCCAAATAAATCATCACTGACGCCGAACAGCTCTTTCATCGCCGCTTGGTTTGCTGCCCCGCCAATCCAGCTACCCGCGACCGCTGAAAACCCGCGCCATAAGGTATCGTCGGTAAACATCTCAGGCGAAATCCATTTGGCAATGCCTAAGCTAATCGGACCACTAATGACAATAGCAACACTGGCCGCAAAAAACATCGCAATGGCTTTCCAGCCAAGCCCTAAGATTTTTGGCACATCCATCGACAACGTCATCAATAGCAAACTGGCTGGCAACAGATAGGTGGCGGTAAAACCATAAATCTGTGAACCAATACCATCAGCAAAGACGCCCAAGCTATTTAGGGTTGCAGGAATAAAGCAGCACAGCACAATACCCGGCAGGACGGCATAAAAGCGGCGCCAAAACTTACCAGGCAGCCCTTGGGTATAAAACACCAAACCAATAATGGCCATGATAATACCAAAGGCTAACGGCAAATTATCAATGGCTAAATGAGAAATATCGGGCATCAGACAGCTCCGCAGCACACGATGATTAAAAGCCTGTCAGTATAGACAAGGCGAAAAAGACGCGCAAGCAACGATACAGCATTGTTGACTTTTTATTAGTGAAACATACAAGTATTTTGACGCACAAAAAAGCCAGATAACAAGTATCTGGCTTTTTAATATGACGCTATATGATTAGTAATGACATTTATTTAAGCCATTATTAACCATTCATTATAACGTTATTACGAGTTTCTACCGCGATTACCGCCTGTTGGACGGCCTTGGCCGCGGCTGTCAGAGCGATTCGCTGGGCGACCTTGGCTGCCACTTGGACGACCGCGACCGGTTGCAGCGCGATCGCCGCGTGGTGCGCTGGTACCGTCACCACGGCTAGGCGCGCCTGTGCGTTTGCCTTGATAAGGTTTGCCACCTGAGCGCTCACTTGGCTTGCCTTGGTAACCGCTGTCATTGCTTGCGCGTTGACCAGTCGGCGCGCTGTCGCTTGAGCGACCACGGCCTTGACCATTACCGCCGCCGTTTGAACGACCTGCATAACCGCCTGCTGAACGACCACGGCCTTGACCGTTACCGCCGCCGTTAGAGCGTCCGCGACCACGGCCACGACCATTACCTTTGTTTTCGCTTGGTACATAAGTCTTCTTAGGTTCCATACCTTCGATAACACAGACTTCCATTTTACGATCTAAGTAACGATTGATAGCGTTTAGCTGTGGACGATCATCCATGCTACATAAGCTGATGGCAATACCAGTACGACCAGCACGGCCACAACGACCGATACGGTGGACGTAATCTTCGGTTTGACGTGGCAAGTCATAGTTAATAACGTGTGAAATCGCTGGTACGTCTAGACCGCGAGCAGCAACGTCGGTCGCCACTAAGATTTTGACTTTGCCATTACGTAAGTCTTGTACGATACGGTTACGCTTGCTCTGCGGCAAATCGCCATGTAGGAAACTGGCTTTATGACCAGCTTCTTGCAGCTGTTTGGCCAATTTTTCTGTACTACGTTTGGTCGCTGCAAAGATAATGATTTGTTCCATATCTTTGTCACAAACAACTTTATCAAGCAAACGGTTTTTGTGATCAAAATCATCACAGTAGTATACTTTTTCTTCGATATGCGCCGATTCAACTTTGATTGAAACGCGCTCAGGATTTTTGGTGAAGCTCGCCGCAATCTTGCCAACAGGGCCATCCCAAGTCGCTGAACACATAATCGTTTGACGATTATCAGGTGCCGCTTTCAAGATATCGTTGATATCATCAGCAAAACCCATGTCTAGCATACGGTCAGCTTCGTCAAGTACCAACACTTCAAGGTTTGATAAATCAACGCGACCGGCTTTGATATGGTCAAGTAAACGACCAGGCGTCGCAACAATCACTTGAACGCCTTTTCTTAGCGCAGTAATCTGACCGTTGTACGGTGCGCCGCCGACTAATGGCACACAGAACAGACCGCGCATGTCTTTTGAATAGGTACGAACGCTGTCATGTACTTGCTGAGCAAGCTCACGCGTTGGCGTTAAGATAAGGGCTTTGGTTAATTTGTCAAAGCTAGTGGCACGGCTTAAACGGTCAAGTACTGGGATAACAAATGCCGCAGTTTTACCACTACCGGTTTGCGCTGACAATAATAAGTCGCGACCCGCTAGAGCAAAAGGAATGGCTTGTTCTTGAATAGGTGTTGGGTTGGTATAGCCAACGCGGTCAAGCGCGGTCAAAATCGGCTTGGCAATATCAAGGTCGCTAAAAGTGATTTTATTTTCTTCAGCAGCGTCAGTAGTAGCCGCTTGATTATTGGTATCAGCAGTTGCAGTTGTGTTTGGGGTGTCAGTGCTGTCGATGATGCCGTTTTCAGCGGCGATAGCAGATAAGATGTCAGTCATAGTAATCCTTGGTAAGTATAAGCTGCTGTAAATTCAGCAAGCTTGATGCATACCACTGATAACCGTTCATCACGCCGCATTTATAAAATTATTGTCTCACCTTAAAAAGGCTTAACAATCAAAAGCCAAGCCATAAAGCTTGTCAATATTATAAAGGCGTTCGTGCTGTCTGACGTATTTTGGTGGTAGTGCCGAGTGTCTTATCCTTGTTTGCTAAAAGCGCATTATCAATGCTTTGTCCAAAGCAGATAAAGGCTGGTAACAACCAATCTAACCGATATAGCGGTCAGTAGATAAGATATGAGTCAAAAATAACGGATTTTTCACTATTAATAGAAAAGGTTATTTAAGTACACAAAATCATCGGCAACAATTACTTATGGTCATCCTAGACCCAAAATCGCAGGCGATGTTATCAATCTCATAATTCACGCTAGTCTATGCTAACGTGGCGACGCAGTATAGCACAACATAAGCGCAAACAGTACCTATTTTTCTGTTTATGGTAAAAATAGGTCATATCTCAAACAATTTAGGCTAAAAAGCCGCTGCGCCAGTCTTTAATACAGCCGCTTCAACGCTTTTATCTTTAATACAATAATTTCTAACATACGCGCTATTAACGCGACATTTTCACTTCCGTCACATAGGTTGGCAATTGCCAAGCGCCGCCCGCCTCTATCAGCCGGCACATACCTGTGGTGCTTTCATGACTTTTCTCAAACGCTCTGCCTGTCCAGATCCACTCACTTTTAGTTAGGCAGTCCCCAAGCCCGCGGCCTTTTTGCACCGAGGTTATTTTACCATCGCTATAATCGGTCGCGCTTGTCGTCACCAAGCTCGGCTTATAAGGCTTAGTGTCATTGAATACCCAAACACCCGTACCCGTGTTATAAGCGCCCGTCCAACAATCATGCTGGGCGAGCAGCTGCTTACTGTTTAAACGGCTGACGCGCCACGCTGTCTTATCCGCTAAGTTTGGACATTCAGTGTTGACATCTTTCATGGTGGTTTTCATCATCTCTGCCAACTGCGATGAGCGCATGGCAAATTTTTTCTTACTACTAGAGAGGGCGTTAGGATTAGGAGTGACCAGTCGTAATGAAGGAGCGGCTTGCGGCGACAAGATGCCGCTATTAGATTTACTGGTGTTATTGCTAATAAAAGCGCTTGAAGTCCCTACCCGGCCTTGAGCCTCGTCGGCTTTGAGCATCACGGCACTGGCCCCTTTATCCGATAACTGCCAGCGCGTGTTACGAATCACCAGCTCAATTTTGCTCGATTTGGTCAAGGCATCAAGCAGCGCACTCACCTGCGTTGAGGTTAGCTCGGCATGACCTGCGGCTACTGAGTAAGGCTTGGTTTCTCCATAATCTCTATCATTAATAAACAGTGAGATACGATGGCGATTACCAAGCTGCATCAGCGCTTTAGCAGAGCTTTCTTTAGCGCCGCCAAGCTTTACTTTGCCGTCGACGATAGCATTTGCTCCTGCGCGGCGTACCAATAGTAAAGACACAGGTAAATCGCTATTATTCTCCGCTTGGTAACCTGCCAGCCGGCAAGTACGCGTATTGTCGCAAGCGACTTCCCAATCTTGATTACTAAAGCTTACAGGCGTGGCAGCCTGCGTCACGGAACTCAATAAAGCGGCGCTAAGGGCAGCAAATAACGGTAGTATCATTTTTTTTGTCATGAATAAAGGCAACTTTTTTATTTTTATCAAAATGTTTTTTCTATGCGGGTTGTTTTTGCTAGGAGCATTGTCTGTTAGCAGACTACATGCGCTTGGGGATTGACGAGTGAATGGTAAAGGTAGAAAAACCATCTCGTTGAATAGAGGTAGTAGTATAGGCTGAGTTTTATTATTCTTCATAGTCATTACTCATTAATAGAAGAAATATCAACACCTGCCCAAGAAGGCGGTGGCTACTATCTTAACGTACTAATATTTCTATCTGTTATGCTAATGTACCATTATGTAAAGACGAAAGTATAGTCAAAGAGCGATATACCGATAAATATATTGGAATAACGGATATTAAAAAAGCAAAAGGTTAACAAGCAATGGCTTATTAACCTTTTTATGAAAACTTATGTTTTGCTACGACTATTTAAATATAAACTGATAAAGTTAAATCTTTAAACAATAGGCTTTAATTCTAAATCTACGGCGCGTTTTACCGCTGGACGGTCGGCGATTTTTTGTGCCCAACGTTTGATGTTTTTGTAATCATCTACTTGTAGAAATTCTGCCGCATCATAAAGCTTGCCCAGCACCAGCTGACCGTACCACGCCCAGATAATCATATCAGCGATATTATAGTCCGCCTCATCATTACCGCACATATACTCGTGGTCTTTGAGGTGCCTATCTAGCACATCAAGCTGGCGTTTGGTCTCCATCGTATAGCGATTGATAGGATACTCTAGCGGTTCGGGCGCATAGGCGTAGAAATGCCCAAAACCGCCACCTAAAAACGGCGCACTACCCATCTGCCACATCAGCCAAGACAGACAATCTGCGCGCGCTTTACCTTGCTGCATCGGGATAAATTTGCCAAACTTTTCCGCTAAATATAATAAAATAGCCCCCGACTCAAAAAGCGCAATAGGCTCGCCAGCATTTTTATCATTTAAAGCATCAGTATAATCAACCAGCGCCGGGATTTTAGAATTGGGGTTGATAGCGACAAACCCTGAGCCAAATTGATCGCCCGCAGAGATATCTATTTTGTAGGCGTCGTACTCAGCGCCTTTAACATTCAGCTCGGCAAGCTCCTCTAACAAGATATTTACCTTGACGCCATTCGGGGTATTTAGTGAATACAGCTGTAAAGGTGCATCGCCGACCGGTAATTTTTGCTCATGGCGCGCGCCAGCTGTTGGGCGATTGATACTGGCGAACTTACCACCATTTTCGCTGTCGTTTTTCCATACTTTAGGCGGCGTATAGGCTTTGGTATGGTTGTTTTGAGTGTCATTGTTTGATTGATGATTGTCACTACTCATAATAATTCCTATTTTTTTGTTGTATAAAACAGAGCCAAAGCGAGACTGAGGCGGCAAAAGATTTATATTAGTCTCACGTCGTCCTATATGATAATTCTACTATAGCAAATCTTTAGTTAAAGCCCTGTCTTGTAACCCATTTTTAAAAGTAACGAGCACGAGTATCAAAGCGTTTGAGAACACACTTCTTATGAATGAGCTTACACCGTTACTTTGCTACTCTTTAACTCATAGGCGGTTATTTTTATACTAGCCCAACTTAACAGCTTTTTAGAGATAGGCTTAACAACAGAAGTCAAAAGATGAGGTCAAAAGACATGGTGATGACAATATGGTAACCCTAACCCCAACGCAAGATAAATACCTACCCTATGTCTTGGCGGTGGCGCTATTTATGCAGATTTTAGATGCTACCATCTTAAACACCTCTTTGCCGCAAATGGCGCAAGCCCTTGGCGAGTCACCATTAAAAATGCAGTGGGCGGTTATTAGCTATGCGCTAACCTTGGCGATTTTTATTCCTATAAGCGGCTTTTTGGCTGATAAATATGGCACGCGGCGGGTGTTTTTATATGCTGTAATCATCTTTTGTATCGGCTCACTATTGTGTGCCGCCTCCCCAACGTTGAATTTATTGATTGGTTCGCGCGTCATCCAAGGTATTGGCGGCGCGATGATGACCCCTGTGGCGCGTCTCATATTGGTCAAATCTTATCCGCGTAATAAGCTATTAACCGTGATGAACTTTGCGGTGATACCCGCGTTAATCGCGCCCCTAGTTGGACCAGTATTGGGCGGTTATATCGTGCAATATACCAGCTGGCATTGGATATTTCTCATCAATATCCCGATGGGTATATTTGGTTTTATCATGGGTAAAAAGCTGGTACCTGCTTTGTTTGAGGACACCAAGCGTTTAGACTGGACGGGTTTTGCTTTATTTGCTGCCGCCGCTTGCGGATTTACTTTGGCGGTCGAGTTTGGCTCACAGACTGGGCGTGGGTTTTACGGTTTGCTACTCGCACTCGGCGCCAGCATCTTGATAGGCGCGTATGTGTGGCATGCCAAACGCCGTGCAGCGCCATTATTTCCACTAAGTTTATTTAATATTCGCACTTTTCGTATCGGTATTACTGGCAACTTATTCACCCGTTTAGGCATCAGCGCCGTGCCTTTTTTATTGCCGCTATTACTACAGGTGGTGTTTGAATACTCACCGTCACAAGCGGGTTGGCTGCTTGCACCTATTGCCGTTGGTGCAATCGGTATTAAGCCTTGGGTCAGTAAAATTATTCAGCGTTTTAGCTACCGCAAGGTGTTGGTGGCCAATACCTTTTTGATAGGCCTGCTTATTATTGTCTTAGCGCAGTTTAATGATGCGGCAAATTGGATTTGGTTTATCCCTATTTTGACCGTCATGGGTGCCTGTAATTCCATGCAGTTTAGTGCCATGAATACCATTACTATCGGTGATTTAGAGGGCGCGCAGACCAGTAGCGGTAACAGCTTAATGGCGGTCAATCAGCAATTGGCGATTAGCTTTGGCATCGCTTTTGGGGCGGCGGTCTTGAATCTACTGCGGGAGCGCTTCGAGCTTGATACCTTGGTCGCCTTTCAGACCACCTATTGGATACTGGGTATATTAACCATCCTTTCAGGTTTATACTTTTTACGTCTCAAACCTGAAGACGGTCGTGGCTTATATTAAGTTATTGGTATTGAAAGATACTTATCTCTAAAAGTAACAAACATTAAAAAAGCATTAAATATAAAAACGCCAGCGTAACCTAAAATCAGTTAATCTAAAACTTATCTTAGGATACGCTGGCAAGTAACGGCAATTCTTATAACTTTAAGGCGTGTGGTCATCATCCATTTGTGACTGAATATAATTTTCAATGCCAACGTCTTTAATCAAGTCCTCTTGGGTTTCAAGCCAGTCTTGATACTCTTCATTGCCGTCTTTTAAGATAACCAATAAATGACGCGAGACATAGTCATGCTTGCTCTCGCACAAGGTAATTGCATCAGTTATGATAGAAAATTTCTGCTTTTCTAAGCGCAAGTTGCAGTCAATCATTTCAGGCACATCTTCTGCGATGAACATTTTGCCGTAATCTTGCAGGTTTGGCAGACCGCCTAACAATAAAATACGCGCAATAAGGTCATCCGACCATTTCATCTCTGCAATAGATTGCTTATAGAAATTTTCGTTTAATGCCTCTAAACCCCAATGACGGGCAATACGGGCGTGCAAAAAATACTGATTGATGGCGATTAATGACTGACCGAGCACTTGATTGAGTGCGCGAATAACTTCTTTATCCCCTTTCATGCTGTTCTCCCTGTCCTGCTTATTCGTTTATCAATTTAATATTTGTGAAAACTGCTTAATATATAAAATACTAAACAATATCAGGAGACACTTCCGCCATCTGGCTTTGTAAATAATTGGGCAGACCAACCATATCAATCAGGCGCAGCTGCTGCTCTAACCAATGGGCATGATCTTCTTCGGTGTCTTTGAGCTGCTCAACCAACATCTCACGCGTCACATAATCGTGCTCTGCTTCACAAAGCGCAATACCGTCTTTTAGATGCTGCTGTACTTGATATTCTAAGTCCAGGTCCAATTGCAGCATTTCAGGTACCGTTGCGCCAATATTAATCTCATTGACGCGCATCTTCGGCGTACCGCTTAACATCAAGATACGGCGGATAATCGCCTGCGCGTGCTGCGTTTCATCTTGCATCTCATGGTGGATACGGTCGTATAATTTACCGTAATGCCATTCTGCATACATCTCAGAATGAATGAAGTACTGATCACGAGCCGCAAGCTCGCCACCTAATAAAAAATTTAAATAATCAATGACCTTTTGGCTGCCTATCATGACTCATACTCCTATGTTTTTATTTACCTAACAATACATTCACAATAATAGATATAGTTAAAGTACCATTCGTAAACTAATCAGTAAAGATTAAAACCCATCAAACGTCTTACAAAGTTAGGCAGATATAGTAGCATAGGCACGCCGTAGCGCTTGTAACGATATGAACTAAGAATAAGATGCTAATTGAGAATTATAATTAACTCGCTTACACCAATGGCGTTTAGCGAGTAATCTTAAGAGACCATCTATAAAGGCAAACAGAGATAAGGGATAGCCGCACTAGCCTCTTGAGTTACTTATCGTCTTTTATGGTGATGGCTTTTAACCATAAATAACCCTAAAAAGACGATTTGAACGCGGATAAAGGCGAATTGGCGGCTAAAACACTACAGATAGAGGGAAAGCAGAAACGTGATTTGAACGGATTGGCAATAGAAGTGGAAACAGGCAAATACTTAAACTGTCTCTTAAACTGCGTAGGCCAACGCATCAAGCTTGGCATGATGTTCGTCAAGCAAGTCGTTGACCATAGGTTCGCAGCAACCACAGCACGTCGCTACATCAAGGGTGTCTTTTAACCCCTCTAATGTGTCAATGCCTGAAGCAATGGCAGCTTTGATTTGTTTATCTTTGACGTCGTTACAGATACATACGTACATGTGCGGCTCCTACTATGAATATCTAGCTGGTTATGCTTTATAATAACGATAATTATTACCATTTACAATAGTATTTGGTATATTTAACCGTCATATTAGGTACGGCTAAAAGATATATTACCCTAACTTTATCCATGTAACTGAATACAGTCTTAGGTGTAACCACAAAGTACCAAAGGTAGTAAAATGGCGACGAACTGTAAATCTGCTCATTTTTTAATCGATTTTACCGTTAACTGCTGTTATATTGACCCCCTATTAACTAAATCTATATTGGAATTGTTCTATGTCTAATAATAATTCTACGATACAGCCACTTGAGTTATTTAAAGTCTTGTCTGACCCAACGCGCTTAAAGATTTTTCAAATTTTATTTAATAAAGAGTCGCGCTGTGTTGGTGAATTGGTAGAAATACTCGATCAGCCGCAGCCGACCATCTCGCGTCACTTAAATCATTTGAAAAAACTGGGCATTTTAAGCTGTGTTCGTGATGGGACGTGGATGTGGTATGAGGTGTCTGATGATTTGCCAGAATGGTGCCAAGATATTTTAGAAATCACCTATAAGCAAATATCAACTAAAGACATCAATATGCCGAAGCCTGCTTAATGTCAAAAAAAGCAGGTTGAGAAATTCAAACGACAAATAATTGAGCACATAAAAAAGACCTATCATTGATAGGTCTTTTTTGTTTTTAAGCTTCGTTTTTAAGCGTTGTTTTA
>NZ_PJBX01000115.1:0-28586 GCF_002836335.1 Psychrobacter sp. Sarcosine-02u-2
ACTTAATGAAGCACTCATCTACTCACTTTATCCACCGACAATCTCGCCGCCATTTACATGGATGACTTGTCCTGTAACATAGCTTGCGTCGTCACTGGCTAAGTATAGATAAGCAGGCGCGACCTCGTTTGGCTGACCGGCGCGGCCCATCGGCGTGCTTTGACCGAACTTCTCTATCTCATCAGGGATAAATGACGCCACAATAAGCGGCGTCCAAATAGGACCGGGTGCGACGCCATTGACGCGAATACCTTTATCCTGACTCATTAAATTATTGGCTAAAGCACGGGTGAAAGATAAAATCGCGCCCTTAGTGGCGGCATAATCAATCAAATGGTCACTGCCGCGATAAGCGGTGATAGAGGTGGTATTGATAATCGAGCTACCCGCTGGCATGTGTGGTAAGGCAAATTTACTCAACCAAAAATGCGGATAAAAATTGGTATGAATGGTTTTATCAAATTGCGCACTACTGATATCGGTGAGCGTTTCTTGCTCAACCTGCATCCCAGCGTTATTGACTAAAATATCAATTTTGCCGAACTCAGCGATGGCGGTATCGATTAGCTTTTGACAGTTAGCTTCTTCTGATAAATCTGACGCCACCAGTAAGCATCGCTGCTGGTAAGATTCTACGTGCTTTTTGGTCATATTAGCATCGTCATCTTCACATAGGTAGCTGACCACTACGTCCGCGCCTTCTTTGGCAAATAATATTGCTACTGCTTGCCCAATCCCGCTATCAGCGCCAGTGATAATAGCAACTTTCCCAGCAAGCTTGCCATTTGGATACTCTTTTGGCAGTACCTCAGGGCTTGGGTGCTGCTCTTGATGCGAGCCTGGTAGCGATTGTTCTTGTTTCGGAAATTCTTTAGCAGATGATTTGTCGTTACTCATAATATCCTCTCTTCATTACCGATTTATGTGATAGGTTCAATGTAAAACCATTTCTGTGCAACTAAGGTGAGTGCTTCGTCGCCTCTACTGTGATGGCAACAAGCAAGGAAAATTTAACCCAGTCGCACGTAATCATTGATGTATCGTTTTCGATGTAACGTTTTTATTAATGACGCTCATATACTTAAATGGATGTTGACGTAGATATCTTTAAATCATAGATATAGTCAAAATATTCTAAAACGCGACGGTATTGCTGATATCAATTTTTTGTCGCCTCTGTCTGCGCAGGTACAGCAAGCAAGAAAAATTGATATCAGCAGTGCGTGATGTATCGATATTACTTTCCACTCACTATATCTTTAAATCATAATCATTCTGTGATAAAAATCGAATGAACTTAGGTGACAATCTGTAGACAGCCTGTAATCTTGTCCTAAAACTATCTATCTCTAAATATCTGCCTATAAAAAATAGACAAAAAAACGCCCCATCAATCAAAGCCGATGGGGCGTTTTCAAGTCATTATTTAATAGCGTTTTCTTTTAAAAACGAAAACTTACTATTAAATTTTATACTTATCTTTTCGCTAGTCTAAATAGTCAGTTATCTAAGTATATCCTTAGATTTTACCAACTAGATCTAGGCTTGGTTTAAGGGTTTCTTGACCTTGTTCCCAAGCTGCTGGGCAAACTTCGCCGTCGTTATCACGAACGTACTGTGCCGCTTTTACTTTACGTAGCATGTCTTTTGCACTACGGCCAATACCACCTGCATGTATTTCAGCGACTTGGATTTTACCATCTGGGTCTACTAAGAAACTACCACGCTCTGCCAAACCGGCTTCTTCGATCATGACATTAAAGCCACGAGTGATACGGCCAGTTGGGTCACCGATCATTGGATAAGTGACTTTGCCGATAGCGTCTGAAGAATCATGCCATGCTTTGTGAGTGAAATGTGTGTCAGTTGATACTGAGTACACTTCTACGCCTAGGCCTTTAAGCTCTTCGTAATGGGCTGCCATGTCTTCTAATTCAGTTGGGCAAACAAAGGTAAAGTCAGCTGGGTAAAATAGGAAGATGGCCCAACTGCCTTTTACGTCTTCTGAAGTGATGGTTTTGAACTCACCATTTACAAACGCTTCTGCTGAAAACTCTGGAATTTCTTGATTGATAATTGACGCCATGATTGGCTCCTTTTTTGATTGATTGTTGTTAAGTTAATTGTGTTTATGGCTGTAGGTTTTGATTAACCCACTCATTAACTGGGTTACAAGACAAACTATACGCGAATTCTATGGTTAATCCAGTTAAAAGTTTTTAATGTGATGTTTTGTTTTATTAAACTTGTTAAACTATTCTAACGGTTTTTTTTATACGAACATCGGCATTAAATTGCTATAGTACACAAGATAAACGCCCAAAACAAATGGCGTTCAAAACCCATTAATAGAGAGGTTTTATGATTACTTTACGTCAACTTGAGTTTGCCTTAGCAGTTGCCAAACATCGTCATTTTAAACGGGCAGCAGAAGACTGTAATATTTCACAATCAGCGCTGAGTTTAGGTATCGCCGAGTTAGAAAAACAATTAGATACGCAGATTTTTGAGCGTAATAATAAGCAAGTTTTGATTACGCCTATCGGTGAAGATATCTTGACGCGGGCGCAGCGTATATTTTCTGAAGTCAATGACTTGACTACGCGCGCACATAGCCATCAATCACCGCTTGCGTACCCGATGACGGTTGGTATCATTCCGACGATTGCGCCGTATCTACTGCCAAAAGTCCTACCTGCGCTACGTAAGCACTACCCTGAATTTCGCATGACGGTTATCGAGCAGCAAACCGAGCGTTTACTTGAGCAAGTGCGCTATGGTCATATTGATACCGCCATTATTGCGCTGCCTTATGCGGTCGATGGTTTGCATACCTTTGAGTTTTGGGCGGAAGATTTCTTTGCGGTCTTTCCACAGGATGACGTCCATGCCAAGCTTGAAAAAATTAACGCCGATGAGCTAGCAACCGCCAATCTGATGTTACTTGGCGAAGGACATTGTCTGACCGATCAAACCTTGACCGTCTGTCATTTCGACCGCGCGCAAATGAAATCAAGCTTTTCTGATGCCAGCTTGAACACCCTAATACAAATGGCGCTTGCTAATATGGGCACGACCTTGGTGCCAGAAATGGCACTCGATCAGCTGCATTTGCAAAACCAAAATGCAGTCGCAGTACCACTAGCAGAAAAAGGGCCGCATCGTCATATCGCTTTTGTCACCCGTTTAAACTATGCCCGCGTTGATGATGTTAATTTGCTTGGGCAACTATTTAAACAAGCCTTTGAAGAGGCAGCTCATAAAAAATAAATGACTGGTGATGAATGGAAGTTGGCTAAAAAGTATGAGGAATAAGGAAGTTAAATGATAAAGGCTTTTGCGCACATGGAGACTGAGCTTGGTAAGGTTTTTGCGCAGCATTTGACAGCTATTAATAGCGCTGTTGAGCCAGAAAAAGTTAACAATCTTTGGCAAGATATCGCTATACGTTATAACGAAAACCAGCGTGCTTATCATAGCTTGCAGCATATTGAGCAATTATTTGCGCAGTTTGAGCAGATTAAGCATGTTTTAAATGAGCCGCATATTATCGCATTGGCACTGTTTTATCATGACGTGATATATGAGCCGACGCGCTCAGATAATGAGCTAAAAAGTGCAGAATATGCCGTAGAGGCGCTACGTCCTTATTTCACGGCAGCGCCGTGCCAACATATTTATGCGCTCATTATGATGACGGCCAATCATGAGCTTGCTGACTGCTCAAACGCTCAAAAGAACTTTGATGCTGCCTATTTACTAGATATGGATTTGAGTATTCTGGGGGCATCTTGGACTGATTACGAGCAATATGCCCAAGCGGTTCGGCAAGAATATGCGTATGTCTCAAACCCAGATTATCGTGATGGACGTAGAGCAGTATTAACAGAGTTATTGGCGCACCCGAAGCTTTACCTAACCGATTATTATTATGACAGGTTAGAAAAGCAGGCTCGGCAAAACATCAAGCGTGAGATTAAGATTTTACACGCATCTTAATAAACAGCTCACTGCCCTGCCGCGCGGGATGCGAGTTATAGCTTGTCTCCATAATCTCAATATCGAAATAGGGTGCAAAACGCTGCTGGTATTCAGCTTTCGAGCCGCCAAATGGCGGTTCCTCTCGTCCGAAATCCTTATCAAACAGCAGCCCAACCAGCTTGCCATTCGGTTTCAATAATGCGGCCATCTGCGCCACATATTCATCACGGCGCGCAGGATTTATGGCACAAAAAAACGTCTGCTCAAGCACCCAATCAAACTGGTATTGTGCTGGCGATAACGCAAAAAAATCAGCACAGACCAAATGCTCTGCTGGAAAGTTGGGATAGCGCTCTGCGAAAGCCTCAATCGGCGCAGGGGCAAAATCAACCAAGGTGACATTGGTAAACCCTTGCTCATGCAGATAACCGACCTCATAAGCATTGCCCGCGCCCGGTACTAAAATCGCTTGCTCTTTAGCAGATTCAGGCAACTGGTCAATATAAGCTTTGAGCGGTGGTGACACTTGCCCCATATCCCAGCCGATACTGTTCTCTTCATAACGCTGTTGCCAAAACTGCGCTTGATTGACGTTTTCCATAGCACATCCTTGTTTCGATAAAAAACCTTATCTTAGCAGATTAAGGCATGACATCTGGTTATTTAGCAGTAGGTCGTACTTTAATCTAGGTGCCCTGTTTTACCCGCCAACATATCATGCCAATATTGATAATCGGGCATTGCCGTCGCCACCGTTTGCCAAAAAGCACGGCTATGATTGGCATGATGCAGATGACAAAGCTCATGGACGATGACGTATTCGGTGCATTCGATAGGATAGGCTGGGAGATAGACGGACAACCAAATCCGCCGTGCGCGGGTATTGCAACTGCCCCAGCGTGTATGCATTTTCTTTAGACGTATTTCATTAGCATAAGCGCCGACAATCGGTTGCCATTTATTAAATAATGCAGGAATTACTTCAGAGAGATGTTGCCGATAGTAGGCAATTTTTTTATCGTGGTTTAAGGTGAATGATTGCTCTATGCCCCACAATAGCAGTGTGCTATCGGCAGTTGAAGTCTCTTTTATAGATTGCTGTGATGGGATTTGCTGACGTTTATAACGTTCTAATACATGCGCATGATTGGCGATTGCCCAAGGCACGCGTTTCTCTATCGCCTGAGCAGTTTGCGCTGAGCTAAGAGAGATTGGTATAGAGACCATTAATTTATGCGGTTTTAAGCGAAAATTGATATTTTTAACGCGCTTTTTGCTGATGTGTAGTTCAATATCCGCTTGCGCCAAACAACGTATAGCGCTATTTAATAAGGGCGAATCATACTGTGACGGCACATTCATGCTCACAGCGCTTGCAAATGATTGTCAAACGACATCAGATGATATTTGCTGTCTATAAAAATACGCTCAACGTTATCTACTCTAGTAAGTTCAGCAGTTGCTAAATGATTAACAGTTAACGCGGTTAACTGACCTTGTCCATCACTAACGATAAAACCTGAGTGCGCATTAGCATTAGCATTGGCATTGTTAACGCCAGCTTTGTCAGCATTCTGATTTGCTAATACGGCTGCACCGGCACAATCTGGTAAGCTAATATCATCAATCAATGTACGAGTATTTAAGTCATAAATCGCCGCACAACCGCCAATTGGCGTGGTCACACATAATAGGTTACGCTCACTATCAACCGCGACGCTAGCGATATATTGGTGGAAACGTTGCCACTGATCATTGGGCATCATCAGTGCTTTAAAATCAGATTCACCGCGTTTATGGGTCAATACTAACGGCACATTGATATGCTTTTCGCCTTGAAACTGAATACCTATCATCACCGTGCCATCGTCATGCATGGCGAGGTGACGCACGCTCATTTGATTGTGCTCAGGCATAATCTGCTCAAGCAAATCGCCAGTATGACGATTGAGGTAAGCCAATGACGGTCGCATACTGTCTAAATTGAGCTCTTCACGCGACGCTTGCTCGGTTTTGATACCACCATTCGCAATCACCAACGTTTCGCCATCAGGATGCATAATCAGCTCATGCGGGCCGATACCATGCGAGTCATACTCTGCTATTTTTTGATAATGATCACAGGCATCATAAATACCGATTTTACCGTCTAAGCTTACGGTGTCATTTTCGGTCACGTAGAGCAATTTACCATCCAGGCTATAACAAGCATGGCCATAAAAATGACGATGCGTAGACGCTTTAATAGCAAACTTTACTTGCCCAGTTGCCGTGTCTAATACCCAAAACCTTTCGCTCGGGCGCCGACCCATCACCACCACATCACGTGCTTGGTTATTCTTAGCAAAAAATTTTTGCCTATCAGAAATAGGTTGAACGACAATATCATGCACGCGTTCGGGCATGGTCGTTTGCCAAACGACTTGCCTATCAGCGTCGATACCAACCACGCCGAAGTCGTGCTCATTATGACTAGCGTCACAGTCTTCAGTTACTAAAGCGATGTTTTTTGGCATAGACGCCACGCCGCTAACCCAACAAACAGGTCGTGGCAGTATTGTGGTCGTATGTGCTGCGCTAAAATCGCTTACGCTATAAGACTTGTTATTTTGCCCGTCATCTCTCTGTGAGCGATAAGCCTGCTGCCATGCAACTGCCGCTTGCTGACAAGCGTGGCGAAATTGCACGAGCTCGCGTTTAGGCGTCAAGTTTATCAACTGTAACTGCGCGCCCATACCTGCCACATAATCCCATAAGCTGGCATCAGGTTGCTGCTGTTTACGAAAACGATGATGGATACCGACAAGCGCGGCTGTACCCATGGCAGCACAAAGCAGGGTCAGTGCCGATGTCGCCAGCAGCTCATCATTAGGCCTTGTACCTTGTGCTGTACCTTGCTTTTTATTTGCTGTCTTAGCGTCAATAGTAGCCATTATTTAATCGCCATCGGTGCTGTTAAAGCCAACACGCAGACCAAGGGTTGGAATCAATTGACGCTTAATAATGCGCGTAATGGTCGTGAGATGATCAAGTAGTTCTTGCTGCGTCGCTTTATCAGCAGTCGCCAAATCTTCTGGCATTTGTGCCAGTAACGTCGTGGTATCGGCAAGCGCGGTTGATAGATTATCCGCCACTGCATTTTCATTATTGCCACCAAGAATAGCAGTCAAAACAGGGTCAGTCATTGCTTGATTTAAGGTTGCCAATTTCGCAGTGATAATCGCGCGGCTTTGTCCAGCGGTCGCAGCTGGCAGATGACCTTTTGCTTTAGCAGTTAAACCCAATGGCTGGTCGATAGCGTTAGATTTCATCGTCTCAACCAATGACAGCAGCGAGTTAAACCATTGGTTTAAACCTTGATCGCTCTCGGCGGTTTTATCAATTGCTAGTAAATCAGTGGCATTTTGCTGCCAGTTTTTCTCGATATCTTTTAGACGTGTGCTCAAAGCTCTGCTCGCGCTCATCACATATGCGCACTGCCCAGCATCCAAACTATCATTGGCATAAAGCACTTCTTCTAAGCCTGGCACGCCTTGCACGATGGCGCTCTCGTTAGCCAACTGCTCGGCGGTAAGCTTGGGATTGGCAGCAATCAAATCAGCGACCCCGCTATGTACCAGGCCGCGCTCATCAGGATAATAATTGATATATAAGTTACTCATGCTCGCCGTCGCTGGTCCAAAGTTAACCATCTCAGCGCTTGCCCAAGCTTGTGCGAGCACCAACCATTGGTCGCGCAATTCTTTTAGCGCATCACCGCTCACGGGCGCTTGCTGACAAGATTTCTTTGCCAAATCATGCAATAAATCACTCTGCTTTGCGGCATCTGCATAGGCTGGAATGACAATGTCATTTGCCACGTGGGTCAGATAGGTTTTTTCGGTATCAGGACTAATATCTACTGCTGCAACCTTAGCGTCATTACTGTCTTTTTCAGCAGCAGCCTTAGAAGTAGCACCCTCTTGCGCGACTTGGCTATCTACCTCTGGTACTTTATTTTCTTCCGCAGGTTTGACACAGCTAATTAGAATACCAGCACTTAGCGCTGATAATGCCATTGCTAAAGCAGGGTTTATTTTCATAGATTTCTCAGTATTTGGATGAATATTGATATAAGTAATTATTTAACTTTGTATTTCTTACGTTGAATGACCATCGCTTTTAACGCTCATACGCTTATTTTTATAATGACTTTAAGAACGCATTCAACTCACTGCGTCCTTGTTTATCAAGCTTAAGTACTTTTTGCTTCTGCTTTTCCGCTTCGCCGCCATGCCAAAGTACCGCTTCCATCAAAGTACGCGCGCGCCCATCATGTAAAAACGTCGCTTGTGGATCGACGGTTTGCGCAAGACCAATGCCCCACAAAGCAGGCGTGCGCCACTCATAAGAGTTGGCTAAAAACTCAACCTGCAAGTCTTTTGATGGCAGCTTACCCGCAATGGTACGATCAGCCAAGCCATCGCCCATGTCATGCAACAATAAATCGGTATAAGGATAAATCACTTGTCCGTGCTGCTCAAGATGGTCATCGTCGGTTTTTGGCAACTGATAACGCGGCGTATGGCAGCTTTGACAGCCCATATCATAAAAGCGTTTTTTGCCGGCCAATACCAGCTTGTCTTCGGCATTGCGGCGATGCGGCACCGCCAGATTACGGGTATAAAATTCGACGAACTTTGCCACTTCATCATTGACTTCGACGGGCGGCTTACCATTACCTTGTTCATCAGCACCTGTTGCGGCATTCACACAAGCGGTCTGCGCTGGCATACAAGACTCATGCGGACGGATATTTGAGGTCAGCCCCATATCCTCATTAAACGCACTTTGGTTTTGAGTAATCAGCTTGGTTTGACCAGCTTTCCAGCCAAAGCGTCCTAATGCCACTTTACCCGTTTGTGGATCCATGACCATATTAAATTTACCGCTAATGTCGCTATTAGCGTTATTTACTTTGACTGCTTGTTTTTTAATATCATCGTCTGGAATCTGCTCGAGTAACCCAAGCCCAATCATCGGTAAGGCCACACGCGGCGATACCATCAGCTCATTATCAAATGGACCATAACCGGGTTTGGTCAGATTAAAGGTTGGCGCACGCAAGGTCTCGACATGACCATCAGCAAAGGTAACGGGTTTATCGTTCCACTGTACTACAATTCGGGCTTCAGCAGGCACGCCTTGCACACCGCGGTCCTGCAATTGACCGCCATACATAGGATGGGCGACTTTTTCAATCAAGGAATCTTTTAGCTTTTGGCGCTGCGCTTCGGTAGTCGCCGGCATCGCAAGGCGAATCAACAAGCTATCAGCATCGTCATCACTTCTCATCGGCGCATGACCGCGACCGTCTTTGATATGGCAAGATTGACAGGCAGCAACGTTAAATAAAGCGCCAAGCCCATCACGGCTATCGGTACTTGCCGGCGCGACCACCCAAGGTTGCCTAAAAAACGCATTGCCGATAAAGAAAGAGCCTTTACGCGAAGCGGTGATATTTGAAGAAGGTTTAGAGTAGCTTTCGCTCGTGGTGATACTAATACCAGTATCGCCACCTTGTTTGATTTCTTGCGCATCAAAGCTGGCAAGCTGCTGCATAGGGACGCCCGCTAGCGCTTCAATCGTTTGAGCACGCTCAGGCGTTATATTTTGCAAATAGCTACTGTCTTGGGCTTTATTGTCGTTATTATTGGCGGTGTCGTCCGTTGGAGATGGCTGGCAGGCGCTTAATGAGAGCACGCATGTCACTCCTAGCGATAGCTTTAATAGCGAATTTTTAAATATTAAAGGAGAATAAAACGCGGTAGATTGTTTGGCGGTTGACACATTACTGCTACTCATAGGGAACCTTAGTTCTGGTATGGAACCATTAAAAACGCGTGCTATAATTTTTTCATTTTTATTTGATAAGCATTTTTAGTCAATAAATATTTCAATTCGATAAATCATTGCTGCGCTATAAAAAAACACGCTGCCAACAGCGGTCGACAACGTGTATATTATA
Organism: Psychrobacter sp. Sarcosine-02u-2; assembly: GCF_002836335.1. Lineage (NCBI taxonomy): Bacteria > Pseudomonadati > Pseudomonadota > Gammaproteobacteria > Moraxellales > Moraxellaceae > Psychrobacter > Psychrobacter sp. Sarcosine-02u-2. The sequence continues at coordinate 9,989 of NZ_PJBX01000115.1, forward strand.
CCTAAATTATTTTTCTATAAAAATAATTCTCATTCACTGATAACGACTCATCAGGCACATAAATACAGGCTATTAAGGCTTCCTAAATTAAAACCAAAAGCACCATTTTAAATAGATGTCCTTTTAAATAAGCGCTCTTTTAAATAAGCACTATTTAAAACTGTGAACCTGCATCAGCGTCTAAATTATCAATGCCAACGGCTTTTGCTGCATTTTCGATACCATCGGTTAGCTGTTGTAAGCTTGTGATACTACTTTCAATCCAGCCGCGGCGTTTGTTTTGCTCTTCAGCAGAAATACCGTGCTTGCTGGCTTGACCTACGGTTGCAATCATCTGATCGACCTTGATGCCTTCTTTCTCGGCTTTTTCAACGATGACTTTAAACGCCGCTTCTACGTTAGCAAAATCAGTCGCAAGTTTATCAGCCGCTTCTTTATTGCCGGTATCGACAAGATAATTCTTTAGTCCATAACCGCCCACTGTCTTGCCAGCGACGGTTTTATACCCGCCATTAAAGATATTTTGAATGCCGCGGGCATTATTAGCATAGCTCAAATGAGTCAAATCACTAAAGCATTCATGCTCATCTTCGGTAGAGCCAGTGACGAACGCCACCTGTATACGCTCAGAAGCTAGCTCACCAAGTGCTAAGCTGCCCATTTGATACATGATTTGACGCAGACCGTTTTTGTCTTTACGGGCCATCATATCGCTACGTAAGGTGTTTTCGCTATCAGGTTGCCACTGGGCTTCCATCGCGGTCAAATCATTGATCAATAACTGGGTAACCGCTTTTAGATACTGTCCACGGCGCTCGCAAATACTCGCATCTGTGTTTGTCGTATCGCCGCTGGTACATTCGCCCTCGGTCGTTATATAGTCGCTCACCGGACGATTACCTGCACTTTCACCAACGCCATTGGTATCCTGTCCCCACAGCAGAAACTCAATCGCATGATAACCGGTAGTGACATTAGCCTCACTACCACCAATCTCGTTCATCTCAGCCAGCAAGTCAGGCGTAATGGTGCTGGTATCTTGCTTGATGCTACCAACCGTGATGCTCTTGCTATTGATAATATTGTCCTGACTGTTATATTCACCCTCATAACTGTCACTAACATAGTCAATCAAGGCTTCATCTAGCGGCCAAGCATTTACCTGTCCTTCCCAGCCATCAACGCTACCAAGTGCGCGTTTATCATCAGCGGTCACAAAGCCTTCGTCGAAGCGAAACACTTCAGTCTGTGAATATGGCTGACGCGCGGCTTTATAGGCAGCCTTTGCAGCGTCAAGATTGGCTTGGGTCGGCGTGTCTACATAAGTATTCACTGCTGTTTGTAAAAGTTTGGCCGTTTCTAAAGAATCTTTATAGGCGGCGTGCGCCATATCAGCATAGCTAATCAACAATCGATCGATATGCGCCTGATCAGCAGCCGAAGACGTTTTGTTATCGCTGTTTTGGGTTGCTTGGACGTCGGTTTGTGCCTCTGACGCTGTGGTCTCATCAGACTGTTTGGTACATCCTGATACTAGCAGTATCCCTGCCAATGCAGCAGCTAAAGTAGTCGGTAAAATTTTACGGCTTGTCGCTGGGCTGATATTCATACACGTCCTCGATGAGATACATTAGATAAAATGACAAAAGATAAAGTGATAAAAGGAAAGCTTAAAGACTTATAATTTCAATAAGATAAAATCCATTTAAACCCTAGTTAAATTTAAACGCCCGTTAAAGGCTGACAAAATTCAATCCCTGCAAATTATAATGTTATTGATAACTATTATCAAATATAATTTTTTGAATATTAGACGAATTTCAAGCAAAAAAAGACCAACTTCGCGTTGGTCTTTTTTATTTGATATTTCAAATATCAGTAGCGATTAACGAACGCTGCTTGGTGCATTTACCGTTAGCTCAACGCGGCGGTTCTGCTGACGACCATAATCGCTATTGTTATCAGCGATTGGACGAGTCTGGCCATAAGCAACTACGTTGATACGGTTAGAAGCTACGCCGCGGCTAACCAGATAATTTCTCACAGAGTTGGCACGATCGCGTGACAAGTTCATGTTATAAGATGGGTTACCTACACTGTCAGTATGACCAGCAATCGTAACTGTATTTTGGTTATATTCATTCATCGTTGCCGCAAGCTTATCAAGCGTTGGTCTAAACGATGGGTTCAACGAAGCACTGTCAAAGGCAAAAGTGATATTACCTGGCATAACCAAGTCAATGTTACCGTTTGCATTTGGGGTAACCGTAACGCCAGTACCCGCCATTTGCTGCTCTAGCTGCTTCGCTTGACGCTCCATGTAGTAGCCTACGCCTGCACCCAATGCTGCACCGATAGCCGCATCACGACCAGTTTTACTACCGCCTGTTGCTTTTGAGATAGTCGCACCACCAGCTGCACCCGCTAGCGTACCGATAGCAGTTTTATTTAAACGTTGCTGTCCAGTGTTTGGATCAGTCGTACAGCCACTCAATGCTAAGCCTGATGCCAATGCTGCAACCATTAATGTATTACGCATAATATGTCCTCTTAAGTTGAAAAAATGGGCTATCAATATAGGTATCGATAAATAAACGGTGTTTTTATAGATATTGCTTGTCACGAATATGCGTCAACAAACCTTTTTATTTGTTTATTCACACTTACTATTATTATGGCAATTACCGTCTATTTGTGTGTAATATTTTGTCACATCTATGTATGGAAAGTGCATAAGTATCTATAGCCTAGTGTTTATAAAAGCGCGTTGTTTGTTACCGCAAGTCACGTTTACAGTCGTACACTCTAATTATTTTCTGCTAACATTATCTTATAAAAACTTTGGTAGAAACATTTTACGAATTAAAAAGCCGAAAAATGACTGGACTAAAATTAGGTCTTACCTAATATTAGTACTAAAATTTATTAGATAAAATGCGATTATAATTTGCTAAAACTTGTTAGAAAAATTAGCTGTATTTTTGAGATGATATAAAACACCGGTTTAACCATAATAATGAAACGATTAACGAGCAAATAGTAAGGAATAAGACATGCGCTTGAACGCTGCGATGCAAAAAATACACGAACGCGCGCCAAAACTTGGCAAAGCAATGTCGCTTACCACAGCGGCCGGAGTCATCGCTGCCAATAGTTTTGGCGGCAGTATTCCATTATGGCTTATGGGCGTTGGCAAAATTATCACGGGCGCTCCTATCGCTGATAGGACGGTAATAAAGATTGCCGAGCACTGGATTGGTAGCAATAATGCTTTGATTGATACCATATTGCCGCGTAAGGATTGGCGCATTCAATTGCCGGATGATGTACATATGGACGGTAAATATCTGCTGGTCAGCAATCATCAGTCTTGGGTAGATACCAGCATCGTGCAATACATTAGTGAAAAACGCTTACCACTGACCCGGTTTTTCACCAAGTTTGAGCTCATCTATATTCCTATCGTTGGGCAGGCATTTTACTTTTTAGATTTTCCAATGATGCGGCGCCATTCTAAAGAAGCAGTTGCTAAAAACCCAGCGCTTAAAGGCAAAGATATCGAAGAAGCCAAGCGCGCTTGTGCATTATTAAAGGACAAGCCGTTTACCTTGTTGAATTATTTGGAAGGCACGCGCTTTACCCAAGAAAAACATGATAAACAAAACTCACCCTATACCCATCTATTAAAACCGCGCGCTGGCGGTTTGTCGCTGGCGATTAACGCCTTGGGAGCTGATATCGATGGTATCTTAGATATGACCATCGTCTACCCTGACGGCGTGCCAACCTATGGCGATTTGTGGAAAGGCAATATCAAACGCTTAGGCGTCGATGTCCGCCATATTGCCATACCCGATGCGCTGTTTGCCGGTATTCAAGGCGGCGGCTACGAAAACGATGAGACCGTTAAAGCGCAAATGTTTGAGTGGGTCGAGCAAATTTGGCGTCAAAAAGATCAGCGTATTACAAAAATGTTGGCGGAATTTGAGAGTCATCCGCAAGCGGCGCATCAAAGTGAATAAAAAAGGACATTAAAAAAATTGATTAAAAAAAGCCATTAAAAATTATGGCTTTTTATATAAAAAGATAACGGCTAAAATACCAAATTATAATGGTTGATGGCTTGTTTTTTGGCATGATTCATTGATAATGTGAATAACCATTAAAACTTGCCGCTTATTTGGTAGTGATTGGCAAAAGACTACTTACTACCAATGCCATTTACTACTAAATAAGGTATGACTGTGCCCGCCTCTTCTACCCGTGCGCCGATAACACCAGCGCCTCTTCAGTCCTCAGACCTACCCAGCAGCCCGCCGCCAAGACCGAATCGTCCCAAGCCCAATCGCTTGAAGCTGACCTATGATATCTTGATGCTCATCGCCATCAGTATTGATTTATTTTTAATCAGTACTGACGCTATTTTGATGAGTAACTTTAGTAGTAATGCCGCGCAGTGGTTAAGTATGAGCGAGGCATTAAGCTGGTATCAAAACCATATTCATGACTCGTTACGGACAGCGGGCGGTTTTTTTACCCTATTCTTGATTGCCGAGTTGCTATTGCGCTGGGCAGTTGCTATTAAAGAAAAGGTGTATTACCGCTGGTTCTTTTTCCCTTTTGTGCATTGGTATGAAGTGTTAGGCTGTTTTCCGCAGTTGCGCGCGCTGCGTTTATTTCGCGCCGTGATTATCGGGCGCCGCTTATATCAGCTAGGTTATCAAGTACTGCCACAGCCGTGGATTAATCGCATTAATTTTTATATTAATTTGCTGTTAGAAGAGCTGTCTGATCGCGTCATCTTAACGACCATTCAGACTTTTCGTCAGCAGCTGACCGATCCCAAAACGCATAAATCTTTTATTGAATCCACCATTGCCCGCAATCGCAATGAGATTGAAGCGGCGATATTATCGCTACTGCGTAAAGAGTTGGCACCCAAACTCCAAGCACTGACCGAGTCATCGGGCGGCGGCACCATTATCGCCACTGAAATGGGCAATGCGATTAAAGAGGGGTTGGCCAATACGCCTGAACTACGCCGCTATCTGCGTATGATACCCATTGCTGGAACGTTAATTGAGTCGCAGCTACAACATGTCGGGCATAATATCGGCGAAAACGTGGTATATGCACTGAATGAGCGCCTGCTTGACGCCGAACGTATTGACGCGTTAATGGTTGCTATTGCCAGCGGCGTTGCTCAAATCGATACCGACAACAGCGCCCTTGATACATTAATCTCAAGCATCATCGCCGATGGTTTAGACGAATTTGAAGCCCAAATAAAAGTGCAGCAGTGGAAGCATCAAGACATGCTTAATTTGTAGTGTTTTGAATGAGAACCAGATTTTTTGACAATCATACTTTTGATATGCATATTTTTGAAGGCCACACTTTTAATAATTAGACTTTGATGCTATATGCCGAGGCAAAAACGGCACATTGAACACCGCAACACGACCATTTTTGAGGATGTATATTATGACGATTTCAGACAACAATCAGCAGGCGCTTGACTCACCTGAAATACCAGCTTTGGCATTTTATGGCAAAATGCTAACCTTTTCACGGCTGCAGTTTAGCACCGATGATTTTGCGGCGATTGCCAGCCAACTTGAAAGTACTCTGAGTAATAAAAATAGCAATATCCCTGTATTGATTGACAGTGAAGTCGAGCAGGATTTAGCAGCATTGGTAGAGCTGCTTTGGTCGTGGGGTTTGCAGCCTATCGGCGTGGTCACAGGCTTACTTGATAAGCAAGCACGTCAGCTACGCTTGGCGATATTTCCAGCGGATGGCAAACGTATCGAGCGTATTTTACCCAGTAAAAAAGCCACTACACAGTTAAGCCAAGTAGCGGCTTCTAAGGATAGCGCACAAACGACACCTGCGAACGATTCTGTCAGCTCTACTACCGATAATTCTGGCTCAGCTGTAAATAGTCAAGCTGCTGCCACTACCGAGGTAAATGCAACGACTGAAACCACCTTGACGGCAGAGACGCTTATCAGTGCCGAGCATATTACCAGCTTGATTTATGATCAAATGCTGCGCTCGGGACAAAGTCTCAACCATGTCGGTGGCGATTTGATTTTAACCAACAGTGTCAATAGCGGCGCTGAAGCGATTACTGACAATAACCTGCACGTTTATGGTCGCGCTCAAGGTCGTTTGGTCGCAGGCGCGACGGGTGATAAAGACGCGCGTATTTTCTGCCAAGTCTTTAATCCCTCTCTGGTCTCAGTTGCTGGCACGTATTGCTTACGTGATAACCTACCCGAGCACGTGATTGATAAATCGGTTGAAGTGCGTTATTTAGAAGGTCAGGGTTTAGTCTTTACGGTCATGGATAACGCTTAGGTTTTATTTGCTCTTTAGACGACTCAAAGGCGTCATTTCATCATTATCAGTTTGAATATATTTGATGATAGATGATAAATTGACGTCTAAATAGCATAATTAATATTATAGTAAGTTTACTTAACAAAACTGCGCTATGATGGATTGTTAGCTCTGCCACTATTTACGCTAGACTATAGGCGCGAATATTGAGCGCAGATAATAGAGGGCGCTTCGGCTCCCTATTTAGCTGATATAACCATTATCTGTAGGCAGCTTTTGTGCTTAAATACGCACTGGCTATAAGTTTTTATATATTTATGCTAGGCTTATGCTCGCAGATAGCACATCTTGGCTAGGTAAACGCCGAGCAATTGTGCTACTTTACATCTATACTGTTTCATCTAAAATGTTTTAATTAATAAATATCCCATCAATTCATAGGAGTGTGCCATTGTGGCGAAGATTGTTGTAATCACTTCGGGTAAAGGCGGTGTGGGCAAAACCACGACCAGCGCTTCTTTTGCCGCCGGTTTAGCATTACGTGGCTATAAGACAGTTGTTATCGATTTTGATGTAGGCTTACGTAATCTAGACTTGATTATGGGCTGCGAAAATCGAATTGTTTATGACTTTGTCGATGTTATCAATGGCAATGCCCGCCTGTCACAAGCGCTGGTAAAAGACAAGCAACTAGAAAATTTATATATCCTGCCTGCCAGTCAAACGCGTGATAAAGATGCATTGACAGACGACGGCGTTACAGAAGTCATGGATGAGTTGTCAAAGCAGTTTGACTATATTATCTGCGACTCGCCTGCTGGTATTGAGCGCGGTGCGCAGCTGGCGATGTATCATGCAGATGAAGCCATCATCGTCACCAACCCTGAAATCTCTTCGGTACGTGACTCGGACCGTATCATTGGTATCTTGCAAAGCCAAACCAAAAAAGTGATTGAAAATCAGGGCACGGTACGCGAGCATTTAATCATCACTCGCTACAACGCCGACCGTGCTGCCGCTAACGAGATGATGGATATCGATACCATCTCTAACGATATTTTAAAAGTGCCGTTACTTGGTGTGGTTCCTGAAAGCCATTCAGTGCTGGAAGCGTCTAACCATGGCGAGCCTGTGATTCATTATACCGACTCAGTGGCTGGTCAATGTTATGACGATATCGTCGCCCGTTTCTTAGGAGAAGAGCGTCCATTACGTCATATTGATGTGAAGAAAAAGAGTCTACTACAGCGCTGGTTTGGGGGTTAATGATGAGTAAGAAAAAAGGATTTTGGAGTAGCCTATTTGGTACGGATGACAGCAGCAGTGCTGGCAGTGCTAATATGGCAACTGAGCGCTTAAAAGTTATTGTTGCAAGTGAAAATCGCTTGAATAATCGCTTGACCACTGACCGTATCGAAAAAATGAAACGTGAAATACTAGAAGTGGTTAATAAGTACGTCAACGGTGTACAGATTGATGATGTTAATATCAACCATCGCTCTGAAGATAGCCTCGATGTGCTTGAGATGAATATCAGTTTACCTGAACATAAAAAGTAAATGACATAACTTTATAGTATAGCGTTTGATTATATAAATACTGGTACGAAAAAAGCCCTAAGTATTAGACTTAGGGCTTTTTTATACGCGCTCTTCCCATTTTTAAGTCGTTATTTTATACGCGCCATAATATTGTCTTTTTTGATAAATTGATGATATAGCGCGGCGCCAATATGCATCAAAGTAAAAACAATTATCATCGGCCACAAAATATCGGTATGCCAGTCATTAAAAAGCCGTGCCAACCCTCTATCGGGGGTGACAAAGACAGGGATTTGAAATAAACCAAAGACGTCAACTGCTCGGCCGCCATATACCGACATCAGTAGTCCTGCCATAGGCATCGCAATTAATAACGCATATAAAGCAAAGTGGGATAATTGTGCAAGCAGCATTTGCCATTTTGGCATTGCCAACGCTGGCGGTGCTTTAGTAAAAATACGGCTGATCACGCGGGCAATCATCCAAAACAACAAACTGACCCCAAATGCCTTGTGTAATCCGATATAGACCTTACTATCAAGATTGTCATATAACAGTATCATGATCCAAGTGATCAGTAATAATATGGCGCTAACCCAATGAAAGATTCGACTAGCAACCGACCACTTTGTCAGATTTGAATGGATATTATTCATAGTATATTTTATCGCTTCCTATTCATCGATACTTATAGGCGCTGGCTGATACGGATCAAATGACAGTGTTAAAAACCTACTAGCTGGTAACGGGCAAATAAACATAATAACTATTTGTGCCAGCTCAAGGCTAATAACTTTTTTTAAAGCTAACACTAGAGTCCATGATAAAAAGCGTAACCATGAGCAAATTAGCTATCTAAGTCAACCAATTGATGGGCGATTTTATCCAAATCTGGCACCATGTAAACCGTATCATCAATCATCACCGCTTGGAAAAGGTAGGATAGCACAACATCTTCTTGGACGCGCTGCTGAACGGTATCAGTTTTGCTGTCGGTTTTGATAAAGTGCTCAGGCAAGTCGATATCTTTGACGTCGGAGATACGCGCCTGTAGTTGGCGGAGCTCGCCTGCTGTCTGTAGCGCGATACGATGCGCGGTGGTATTGCCTTCTAAGACAATCATCTTTTCTGGCGTTTGATGGCGCGGTAGTAGATGGAACACAGCGACTTCTTGTTGTTGCCACTCATACGTCCATGTATGTTCACTATACTCATCGACACTTAAAATCAAACTACTAGGGATAAGCCAATCCGGTTGTTCGGCTGCTGGAACAATCGTTACGTCGAGCATACCATTGTTGGTGGTCAATAAGCTCACGGCTTCAAATGAGTGCTTTAGAATCTGTTTCATATGTCGCTCACAATAAATGACTCTGAAGAGGCGGGCATCGCCCTTTCAGCAATATAATGGGTAAGTTTTTCTGCTAAGGCTTTGGGACTGCCAACAAACTGACAATAACCTGAATCAATAATAGCTTGCGGCTGACTTGGACAAGCGCTTGAGATTGGGTCTTGCGCCCACAATTGACTGTCATTGTCTTGGATTAAGTCCAAATACTGCGAACCATCATTTCCCATCCCAGAGAAAATAATATTGATAAGCTCACTGCCATAAACATCACTGGTATTTTTCAGGATTTGACCGATAGCGGGCTTATAATCGCCCTCCCACGCTTGATCTATTAAGATAATACGACCAGTTGAATCGCAAACAATTTGTTTATCAATGGGTACAATAAGGCATTGCCCGCCGCGCAAACGCTGTGATGAGGTAATCAGCTGACAGCGCCAGTCATTATGGCGATTGAGTATGCGTGGTAGCGTACCTATCATCGCTTGGTTAAAATGATGAGCCAGTAAAATACTCACAGGCAAGGCTGGTGACAAATGATCTAAAAATTCTGGTGGTGTATCAAAAAGTATGCTGAGGAATTGAAGGAGGGGTGACAGCCGAAGCAAGATGATATATTTGAGGTTATGAAGACACAAATAGAAATCAATTGCCCCGACTGTCACAGTTCCAGTTTAAAGAAGAATGGCATAAAAAGCTATGGCAAGCAGAATTACCAATGTAAGACTGCAAACGCCAGTTTATTGGCGATCATGCCTTAACTTATAATGGCTGCCACTCTAGAATAGAAGACCTCATACGGCTTATGACGGTTAGGGGTTGCGGTGTTAGAGATATAGCCGTTATTGCTTCTGTTAGCATGGGCAAAGTGCTTAGTACCATAGGTTCATCCGTTTATGAGATTGCTCCTAAAAAGCGCTACTATGACCGACTAGAGGTTGATGAGTTCTGGACTTACGTGTACCGCAAGAAACGTAAAGTCTGGCTTATTTATGCTTATGACCGCACTACTAATGAGATAGTCGCTTATGTCTGGGGCAAACGTGACTTAAAAACGGCTAAGAAGCTAAGAGATCGCCTTAAACAGCTCAAAGTCAGCTATGACTCTATTAGCATGGATAACTGGGACAGCTTTTTAACGGCTTTTAAAGTTGACCACAAACGTGTGGGTAAACAGCATACAGTAGGTATAGAAGGCAATAACTGTCGCTTGAGGCATCGATTACGTCGAGCCGTTAGAAAAACCTGTTGTTTCTCAAAAAAGCTCGACAATCACTTTAAAGTATTCGATCTGGTATTCTTTTATATTAACTATGGTTATGTCTGATGCCAGCATACTTTTTAGAACACCACCTAATATTTTTATAGCAGGTCTTTAACGGGCTGCTATTCACGTTACTGATTATTTAGCGATACTGGTTAATCGCCTCAAAAAGCTCATCTTTACTAAATGGCTTGGTCAAATACTCATCAGAACCAACAATGCGCCCGCGAGCTTTATCAAACAAACCATCTTTCGATGACAACATAATCACCGGTTTGCTCGCATAATCTGGATTATTTTTTATCAAGGCACAAATCTGATAACCATCTAAACGCGGCATCATAATATCTACGAAAATGATATCTGGATTGTTATCAACAATCTTCGCTAAGGCATCAAAACCGTCAATCGCGGTGACGACTTCACAACCTGCTTTTTGCAATAAAGTTTCTGCGGTACGGCGAATGGTTTTTGAGTCATCGATTACCATTCAAAATCAGTAAATAAGAGTAATCATTTCACCGCCTCATAATTCCCTATATAATAAAAATTCGTTGACAAGGGTGATCGCTATGACAGGTTTTATAGATTTAAGGCGTTTGAGGGCTAAATTTTCAAGCACCATACTTTTAGCTTTTAGCCCATTAAAAAAGAGTGCGTATCTTTTGGGCGCGGCGCTGCTTATCGCCTGCCAGCCCTCCCCGCCTACGTCAGAACCTGTCACAGCTGAAAATAGCGAGGCCTTTGACACGCCCCTGCTCATACGTGCTGATAGCATTACGATGACCCCTGATCATATCCTAAGCGTCAAACCAACCCGTTATCAGCCGAGCCTTGGCTTAGAAGGTGAGATTGAGCCTATCAAACAGGTAAACCTAATTGCTGCCCAAGCACTGACGGTAGAGCAGGTGTTGGTGAAAAAAAATCAACGGGTCGAAAAAGGCGCACCATTATTCACCGTTCGACGGCAAGCAGCGCCTATTGAATCAACAGAGTCATCTGAACAAGCCGATGATGAAGTAGCAACTTCCTTAGAAGTAGAAGATGAAGTAGTAGATAATAAAGGTGCGGCCACTGAACCAAAACCGTCTGCCGTCAACAGTACTCAAGCGGCGCCAAAAGATTCCACTGCTAAGAATTCAGATAACATAAAACCCAGTACAGAAAAAAATGGTGAGGATGTTAAAGGAAATTCTGCTAGTGCTAGCAATAACGACTTAGACAATAACCAAGCTTCTAAGCATACAGAAACGGCGAATAATTTGATAACGGTACGGGCAAGCTTCGCAGGTCATATCGAAAAGCTATACGTCAAAAGCGGCCAACAAGTAGCACCGCGTCAACCTCTTTTAAAGCTTAGCGACGGGACGGAGCTGCATTTTAGCGCAAGCTTACCGATTGAAGCCAAATCACAAATCTCCGTTGGACAAACGGTTAACTTCACGGCGGAAGGCTTGATAGATAAATTTACCGGTCAGGTCAGTAAGCTGACAGTCACTGAGTTACCAAAGCAGCTATTGGTTTATGTCAATGTGGTTGATAATGAAGTCAGTCGCAACCAAATACGACCTGATATGCAGGTGACTGGGCGCGTTGACTACGGACAAATAGAAGTTGGAACCATTGTTCCTAAGCGCGCGCTGCACAATGTTGACCTAACCGTGCTGCACAAACCGCCTTATAAGCCGCTGCGTCCTTTGCATGCTAACGTTTGGATTATCAAACAAGACCAGCGTTTGACGCGCCAGCCCGTCGAAGTTATCGAGTATGACCCCTTGACTAAGCAGTATTTAATTGCCGGTATTACCAATGACAGTTTGATTTGCTTGGCAAACTTACCGGTGGAATCTGAAGGAAAAAAGGCGGTAGTTTCATAAGCGCCAAAGCTCGTAGTTACATTGTGTAGAAACATTAACAAAGCCTATCTTGTTTAATAACATCCTGTTTAGGCAATATAGCGTAAACTAATAGGGATTACGCTTTGAGTGAGAATGAACTAAGAGTTAAGGGCTTTGAAAATTTAGGGCATGCTTATTTACAAAAACAGTTTTATAAAGACAGCATTTGTAGATAGGCACTTTTAAAGCAGTATTTTTAAACAGCATTTTAAACAAACTATAACAACAACTAGAGGAAAAATTATGAGTAAGCAAATTTTATTAATTGAAGACGATCCAGATTTAGCCGAATTAATCAGCGATTATCTGACCATGAACTATTATGATGTACATCATGCAGGACTAGGTCAAGAAGGTTTGGACTTGTTAGACGCTAAAGAGCGTGACATCGATTTGGTGGTGCTAGATTTGATGCTGCCTGATATGGATGGCATGCAAGTTTGCCAAAAGATACGTGGCAACAAAAACAACATGACCAATAAAGTGCCGATTATTATGCTAACGGCGAAAGGCGATACCACAGACCGTGTATTAGGTTTAGAGATGGGCGCCGATGATTATATTGCCAAACCCTTTGAGCCGCGCGAACTACTCGCGCGTATTCGTGCCGTCATTCGTCGTCATGAGCAGCCAAATCAAGCTGACAGCCAGTCAGATAGTTTAACGTTTGGGCGCCTAAGCGTTTTTCCTGACAGTCATGAAGTCACTATCGATGATCAACCAGTCCGTTTGACGACGCATCAATTTCAGCTGCTGCATTACTTTGCTACCCACTCGGGCAAAGTGTTAAACCGTGAGCAATTATGGCAAGCGATGCCAAACGATGATAGCTCGGATAATATTGATCGCGCCATTGACGTGCATATTTCGCGCTTGCGTGCGTTAATCGAAGACAATCCGCGCCAGCCAAAACGTATCATTACCGTACGCGGTGTGGGTTATCAATTCGCTACCGATCAGGTATAGTTAGCACATGCAATCAAACGCTATTAAACTAAGCCCGTATTGCGATAAACTTATTAAAATAAAATGAATAAAATGGTTATAAGCGTTTGATAATAGAGATGATTTAATGCAACAACTGGGTTTTCGTTCCGTATTTGCCAAACTATTTGCCAGTGTCATGCTGGCACTTATTTTATTTGCGGTAGCGATGGTGTTATTGACCCAGTTGGTACATGACAAAGACGCTGGTATTCGTTCAGAAATCTTAGCCACGCAAATTTTGGGTCAAGTCGACCCATTTTTGCATGAGCTAAATATTGCTGTCAGTAAAGACAACCGTTTACAAGCGCGCTTTATGCTAGCGGTGGTCAAGAAAAGCTTTGATATTTTTGATGAATCACTGCAAGCAAAAATGGGCCTATATGACAATGAAGGTCATTTGCTCATGCAAAGCGACAACAGCGATTTGCCATTAGAATTGCCTGCGCCGCCCTCGCTATTAGCGCGCGTCTTTCCCTCATTTGCCGAAACCTCCCCAACCAAGCAAGCCCAAGTTTATAGTAGCACCGGCTATACGCTATTATACGAATCACGCCTGCCGCCTAAAAAACCTGTCCTCTCTGCCGCCTTAAATTTATTTACTGGTACGCTATTGCTGCTGCTTATCATGGCAGGGGTGCTTTGGTGGATTGCGCGTACCATTACTTGGCGTATCAATCAGATGAGCCAACAAATGGCGCAATTGGGCGACGGCGACTTTACGGTGCGAGTCAATGCCCGCGGTAATGATGAGATTGCATCGCTTGCGCGCGGCTTTAACCAAGCAGCACAAAAAATTGAACACCTAATCAATGCCAATAACCTGCTATTGGCGCACGCCTCGCACGAGCTGCGTACGCCCATCACCCGTATTCGCTTACAGATTGAGATGATGGATATGCTGGCGGGTGCATTGCCGAGTGATACCAAAGAAAAATTTGATAAGCGTGCCCAAGCTATCAATCGCGATTTGTCTGGATTAAACGATTTGGTCGAGAGTATTTTGCTGGTCAGTCGTTTAGATGCTGGACACGCGCTACAACAAGTTGAGCATTTGGACTTATATGATTTAGTAAACCAAGAACGCCAGCATTATCCTCAAGCAACCTTGATTGGCGAGCATATCGTTATTGATGGCCAATCGTCAATGCTGACCCATTTAATTCGTAACCTATTGACCAATGCTATGTTGCACGGCAAGCCGCCAGTTACAGTATTACTTTACGGTGTGCAAACGCTGGATGAAGCCGACGCTATTCCTGATTATCTTTTGCAAACCATACTGTGCAGCAGCTTTGTCGATTATAACAGCCCAGACTTTGATTACGATGAAGAAGCGCCTCATAGTAACCATGCGCTTGAAACCAGTCAAAATGTACAACCAAATGATGACGCCACAATTACTAACGATAATATTGTTCCTAGCGATAATAAAGCCACCTCAACATCAACTTCGACAGAAGAAGCATCGACCGCAGCGTTATTACCAGCGCCAGTGATTTATAAAAATGGTGAAAGCATCACTGTGGATGCTGAGATTGATGGCAATACGAATAGTGATAACAGCACAGATACTGATAAATCAGCGACGGCAAAAACTATTGACTCATCTAATGAGCGAAACAATGACCTAAGTAGCACCACTGAGACCGAAGCCGTTGTTGAACCGTCGTTATTACTTACCTATCAGCGCTTTACTACCGATTTGACAGAAAAAATTAAGAAAGTTATTTGGCGCGCGGTTCCTGAACAACAAGAAACATCCATCGACGACATCGATGACAAGACTATCAATAAACAGATAGAAGAAGCGGATAAAAGCGTTAGTACTGAGAAGGATGACGCCAAAAGTGCCTCCAAAGACAATAATAAAGAAAACAGTAATAAAGAAAACGGCGACACGGCAAACGCTACCCGCAAAGAGGGCATATTTAGTAAGCATCTCAAAAAGCCGAAAGCTGAGCCAACACGCCCGCTACCGAAATTTGCGGTGCTGGCGGTGATTGATGAAGGCGAAGGTATCCCCGAAAATAAACGCGAAGAAGTCTTTAGCCCCTTTGTACGCTTACAGCAAAAAAACAAAGGCTCAGGGCTTGGCTTGTCGTTGGTTGCTCAAATAGTAACGGCGCACCAAGGCCGTATCATTACAGATACCATCAATGGTCATACGCGATTTTTAGTGGTATTACCCGTTAAGCACGACCCTCATTATCAGCATGACAGCCGTCACTAATCTCATCAGCTAACCAAGCTACAGCCAAGATTATCCGTTAATCATGGATGTCCATATCCAAAACGCTGCATAATATGCTATATTAGCGCCCCTTATTATAGGGTTATTGAAGGTTGATTTTAATTTGCGCACAAATACGCAAAAGAGCCTGCAACCGCTTCATAGCCATTAAAATATTTATTAAATTTTGAGCATTCCATGAGTGACATGATTGTCTTAAACGATGTGACCAAAAGCTTTTTAAGCGACCGGTCTATAAAAGATAAAGACGGCAAGCCACATTGGTTTACTGCGGTTGAGCCGACATCTTTAACGGTAAAACAAGGCGAAATCTTTGGTTTAATGGGTTATTCGGGCGCGGGTAAGTCTACCTTATTGCGCCTAATTAATTTACTTGAGCGCCCAGATTCCGGTCAAGTCATCATAGATGGTACCGATTTGACCACCTTATCGGCCAGTGATTTACGTATCGCTCGCCACAATATCGGTATGATTTTTCAGCAGTTTAACCTGATGTCCAATCGTACTGTCTATGATAATGTCGCCTTTAACTTAACGGTGGCAGGTTATCCGCGCGCCGATATTTATAAGCGGGTGATGGACTGCTTAGAAATCGTCGATTTGACCGACCGTGCTGGGCACTATCCTGCGCAGCTATCAGGCGGACAAAAACAGCGTGTTGGTATCGCCCGTGCGATCGCGCCGAGCCCAAAAGTATTATTGGCTGATGAGCCGACCAGTGCGCTTGATCCTTCAACCACGCGCAGCTTATTGACTTGTCTGCGTGATATTAATGAGCAGCTTGGCGTCACCATTGTCATCGTCACCCATGAGATGAGCGTCATTCGTAGGCTATGCGACCGCGCCGCGTTGTTACATCAAGGGCAGTTGCTCGAGGTTGCCGATATCCGCGACGGTCTGATTCAGGCCACGACCCCGATTGGTAAAGGCTTGGTTCATGAAGATTAAGAGGCAGGAGAATAGACATGTTAACTGGTGCTGAATTATCCGCCTCATTGGACAAGCTGCTTGCGCTACGTAAAGAAATTTTGCAGGCGTTTGTAGATACCTTTATTATGCTAGGTATCTCAACGACGGTCGCCATCGTCATCGGCGGTCTGTTTGGGGTATTCTTGTTTTTATCCAGTGATCGGCAGTTTTTGCAAAATAAAACCTTGTATGGTGTCCTTGGTGCGATCACCAACTTTATGCGCGCCTTCCCGTTTGTGATTTTGATGATTGCCATGAGTCCTTTTACCAAAGCCATCGTTGGTACTGGTATTGGACCGATTGCTGCATCACTAGTACTGGCGATTGCCGGTTCCTTTTACTTTGCGCGTCTGGTCGAGCAAAATCTGCGCGAAGTACCACGCGGCATTATTGAAGCAACGGAATCGATGGGCGCCCGCCCCTTGACCATCATCAAAGTATTGCTCAATGAAGCACGCTCGGGTTTGGTGTTGTCTGTGACCATTTTATGTATCAGCTTACTGTCGTTTTCGGCGGCGGCAGGTATGATTGGTGGTGGCGGTTTGGGCGATTTGGCCATTCGTTATGGTTACTATCGTTATCAAACTGAGGTGATGGTCTTTATCGTCGTGATGCTATCGATTATGGTTATCGGTATTCAGGCGTCTGGTAATTGGATCGCCACCCGTTTGGATAAACGTTAAGGCAAAAACTTAGACTTCACCCTCTCTATTATGGTGATTTCACCTTTTATTTTGAGAGGCAAAGACTGTTTAATATGAATAATACTCAAGGTTTAATGCCGATTCATCCTAAGCAAATGCTTGACTTTGTAACTGATTCCCTTTAATTTTGATACTATCTTAACAGCCTTTAACTTAGCAGCATTACTATTCATAATGTTGCTTTTTTAATGCGGATTTTTACTGTTGACATTTAATCCCTATTCCCTCCCCCTTATTAAGGAAGTTTCATGAAATTAACAGATATCAGCCGTCAACTCGCGACCGCATTGGCCACCGTTGGCGTATCAGGCCTTGTATTGGTCGGTTGCAACAACTCATCAGCGCCAGAAGCTAGTAAAGAGCCAGTCACTGAAGGTGCTACTGAATCAACGACGACAGAAACGGCAGCGGGCAACGATATCGATCCTGAACATAGCAAGATTGTGATCGGTACCACTGAAGGCGATTTTGCTGATATGGTTCGTAACCAAGTAAAAAGCTCGTTAGAAGCGCAAGGCTATGAAGTTGAGCTGGTCACCTTTACTGATTATGTACGTCCAAACATTGCTTTAGCTGATGGCGATTTAGACATCAATGTCTTCCAGCATAAGCCTTATCTTGATACCTTTAAAAAAGAGAACAATCTTGATTTGGTTGAAGTTTTCCAAGTGCCTACTGCGCCACTTGGCATCTATACTGGTAAAAAGACCAAGCTTGACGAAGCCTACAAAGGCATGAGCGTTTCTGCGCCTAATGACCCAAGTAACTTTGCTCGTGCATTGGTCATGATGGATGAGCTTGGCTGGATTACGCTAAAAGACAATATCGATCCACTGACCGCCTCAAAAGCTGATATCGCTGATAATAGCAAATACGACATCAAAATCGTTGAGCTAGAAGCAGCCCAGCTGCCACGTGCGCGTGATGAAGTAGACTTTGCTGTTATCAATGGCAACTACGCGACCGATGCGGGTATTAAGCTGACTGAAGCGCTATTTCAAGAGCCAAGCTTCGCTTATGTCAACTGGTCTGCCATCAAAACTGCGGATAAAGACAAAAAATGGGTCAAAGACGTGACCAACGCTTATAACTCAGACGCCTTTAAAAAGTATGCTCATGATAGCTTCCCAGGCTACAAATACCCAAAAATCTGGGGTGAGAACACTGCTACAGCCCCTGCAACCGCTGCTACTACAACAGATACTGCACCAGTTACCGAAGCTGCTGCTCAATAGTTAATATTAACCATTGTAAAAACGATTAATTCGGATAAATAAAACGTTTTTAC
>NZ_PJBX01000116.1:0-28507 GCF_002836335.1 Psychrobacter sp. Sarcosine-02u-2
ATTGCTTATTTCAAGTTGAGAGTGGGGTTAATCAATATACTTTTTTATACCGCGTTATTTCGCCAACTGTCGTCTGTCATCAATCTCACATAAGACGATATCAACACGGCCACCGGGGACGATCTCTTTGCCTCGGTACGTGTGTATCTCATCGACCTGGCTATCATTTTTTATAAACTGAGCTTCTTCCAAGGCGTCCAGTATCAGCTTATTGCGATTATTGTAGTGGCATAATAAACTTGGACAGCGCATAAGAGGTTTATACTAACCCAAAGAAGGAAAATAGTATGACCACCAAACGCAACCAATATACCCGAGAATTCAAATTAGAAGCCATCAGCTTAGTTATTGACCACAAACGTAAAATACCTGACGTGGCCAATTCTTTAGGAATAGGTAAATCCACTCTACAGAAATGGCTGAGTCAGTACCGTCAAGAAATGACTGGCCAAGCACCTAAAGTCGGCAACGCCTTAACGGATGAGCAGCGCGAGCTTCAAGAATTGCGCAAACAAGTTAAGCGGCTGACTATGGAGCGTGACATCTTAAAAAAGGCTTCCGCTCTGCTAGCCTTGGACAGCCTGAACGGCTATCGCTAATCAGTCAGCTTGCAGAGCAAGACAAGCATGTTAATAAAAGTCTTCTGTGCAAACTGTTTGGCGTGATAAAAAGCAGTTACTACTATGGCATGCAGCCCAAGCCCATCAGTCTTGAAACCGTCAAGCACAAGGTATTAATTCGTCAAATATTTAACGACTCAAAGCGCTCAGCAGGCGCTCGCAGCATTGCCGCCATAATAATGAATGAACACAACATCAAGCTATCACGATATATGGTAGGTAAACTTATGGCGCAGATGAGGCTTAAAAGCTGTCAATTGAAGACGCACAAATACAAGCACGCTGACGAGGCGCATAAAACGCATGACAATATCCTAGCTCGCAACTTTAGCCCAACAGCGCCCAATCCAAGTCTGGACGGGGGATGTGACTTACATTCGTATCAAGGGTGGCTGGTGCTACCTAGCTGTTGTTTTAGATTTATATGCTCGGCGTGTGGTGGGCTTTGCTGTATCAGGTTCCCCTGATAGCGTGCTGACCGCTAAAGCCCTACAGATGGCGTATCACACTAGGCTCAAACCCAGTGGCGTGCTGTTTCATTCCGATCAGGGAACCCATTCCACCAGTAAGACATTTGCTGAATCCGTTGCCAGTTGTGAGGGCATGACGCAAAGTATGAGCCGTCGCGGAAACTGTTGGGATAATGCCCCAACCGAACGATTCTTTAGAAGCTTTAAAACAGAATGGATGCCCAAGGGCGGCTATGAAGATATTACTGAAGCTAAAAGCGCCATTATTGATTATATCTGGGGCTACTATCAAATCGTGAGACCGCACAGTTTTAATGATTATTTAACACCGCTAGAAAAAGAGAAACGCTACTTTAACCAAAACCTCTTATCAGATGTCCTAAATTAGTTGACCACTACATTCTTACTTTCTTGGTCATAGTAAACTCCTGTTAATACGCTTAGTTTACCAAGTTTATCTCTACGGTTTCTTCATCATAGCTCAGCTTATAAAGTGTTGAAATGCAATGGCTTAATAACTGATGAGTAGGATGAGGAATCCTTCTACTTTTTAGCATAAACTTTATCCATTACAAATAAAATCACAACTTCCTATTTATAAATGCATTGACAGTCAGCCTTATTAACGTAATAATAATCTAGATGTTAATGGTTATCAATAACGCTTAGGTGTTTTTAATTCATATCATCGATTACTAATTCTATTGCCTTGCTTGACTCGCAATACTTATTGATTAAACCTTTGTTATTTTTATCTCTATTCTCCGCTACCTTATATTTTCAGATGCCATTTACTTGACGGTTATATGAATGAACCGCTATGTGATTTTTTGGCTTGGATGACCCTTTATGGCTGAAACGCTTACTCGTTATGACACCGATAAAACCCCATTAGCAATCGCTGATAAAGCCATGTTTATTCACCATCTTAATGAAGAGCATCAAGATGAACTTGCGATGTTTATCAATGCCTTTACCCCTGCCTCAGTCGGCGAGTACGATATAGTATCGATAAAAGAGCTGTAATTTGTTTGATAAAACCTATGTCGGTACTTGCTACGATAGTAATAACTGCTGGATGGGACCCGAGCGCCAGATGTCCGTCAGTCTAAAGGCCAACTTTTAAACAATATAGAGCTTATCATTACTAGAGAATGTCCGTTTTATATACTGGCGCTATCTAAACTGATAACTTAAAAAATGAAACACTTAAATTAAGAAAGGCATTAAAATGGCAAAACCCGCTCCAAGAACATTGAATGTTGTTCGTACCAAATACATCACGCCACAGATGTACCGCGTCACGCTTGGCGGTACTGGCCTGCTTGACTTTCCAAAAGATCAAGAAAGCGCTTATATTAAACTCATATTTCCTCAAGACCATGGGGCTCGGCCACTGATGCGCACTTATACCATTAGCGGACAACGTGAGGATGAAATAGATGTGGATTTTGCTTTGCATGACGCTGAAGGGCCTGCTTCAATGTGGGCACGTAACGCCCAAGTGGGTGAGCAAATATTGGTCGGCGGCCCAGGGCCAAAGAAGCTGATTAATAATGAGGCAGATTGGTTTTTATTGGTTGGTGATATGACAGCGCTACCAGCCATTAGCGTTAATCTTGCCCAGCTACCTGCTGATGCCTGCGGCTATGCAGTCCTTGAGGTCACCAGTGAAGCGGATAAGCAACTACTCAAAAAACCAGACAACGTTGACATTCACTGGGTGATCAACTCACATCCAAATACCGAAAGCAGCCCATTACTTGAAAGGGTTAAAACGCTTACGTGGCTAGCAGGCCAGCCTGCGGTGTGGGCAGCATGTGAATTTCATAGTATGCGCGCCCTGCGCCATCACTTTAAAACATATTTTTCAATACCAAAAACGCATTTATACATATCCAGCTATTGGAAAGTCGATAGCACAGAAGACCAGCATAAAGTTGAGAAGCAGAAAGATGCAAAAAATCTAGGGGCTGTATAGAATTGAGGAACCATTGAAAAACATAAGCAACGCCTTACTCTACTGTTTACCACAACAAAGAAATAAGGCATCACTTATGACTCGCACCAAGCTCAACGATGAACTTTGGCACAAGCTATTTATTATATTGCGACAAATTAACGTATATAACAAGCCCAATCTAAGACGTACCGTTGAAGGCATGCTGTACCGCATAAGAGTAGGCTGTCCATGGCGAGACTTACCTTCTTATTTCGGTCATTGGTCTCGCATATATCATCAATACCGTTATTGGCGTAAAACCGGTAAATGGCAAAAGCTCATGAAAATAATCACTTAGATTAACACATGAAGTGCAATACCAAATGCAAGGTGAAAAAAAGACCTAGATGCGCTAGCATCAAAGTTTTTATCCACCGACCAAAGTGAGATTGCAACCATGAGCTATACGCATCTAAGCCTAGGGGAACGATACCAGATTTATGCCCTAATAGGGGCAAAACATAGTATTAATTTCATAGCTCGAGAGTTAAACAGAAGTCCCAGTACCATATCAAGAGAGCTTAGGCGTAATAAAAGCCTACGAGGTTACCGAGCAAAGCATGCTAATAACAAGGCTTGTGATAGACGGGCTAACAACGCCACAACTATTGTGGCTGACATCTGGGCATGGGTGACAGACAAGCTTAAAGAGAACTTGCGTCCTGAGCAAATATCTGGCGTTCATGGTGGTATCAGTCATACCCGTTAAGTCGAACTCTAAAAACAGCAACAATGACACACTAGACTGGTATTTGTATCGTTGCCGTCACTTGGTAGAAAACGCTTTTGCTAGGTTGAAACATTTTAGGGGCATTGCCACGCGATATCATAAGCTCAAAGATAGCTATGCAGCAGCGGTAATGCTTGCTTGTGTCTTTATCTGGTTGCCACTCATTTGAATTCTATACACATCCTAAAAGGTATTGTTAAATTATCATAATCGCTATGTTGAATTGACCGAGGAAGGTAAACAATAATAAACCTAAAGGCTAAAAGCTAAAAGGTAAGAAACTCAATCTATAACAGCTGAACGAATATGAGCGGCGGGGAAAACGGCGCTAAATGTCGAGCCTTTGCCTTCTGACGATTCAATCTGCAAAGTCGTGTCATATTGATATAACACATGCTTTACAATCGCCAGCCCCAGCCCCGTACCACCTGTCGCACGACTGCGCCCGCTATCCACTCGATAAAAACGCTCGGTCAACCGTGCGACATGTTGTGGCGCAATACCAATACCATCATCACTGACGGCAAACCGACAGCCTTCTGCAGTCTTTGCCCAGCTGATGACGATATTACCTGCTTTTGGCGTGTATTTAATCGCATTAATCACCAAATTGGATAACGCACTGTTCAAATACATCTCCGAGCCGTAAAGACCATCATAGGTATCTATCTGTAAATGCAGCGTATGGCCATATCCTTGGTTGTAAGCCTGCGCATCATCATAGACATGCGTGAGCAGCTTGGTCATATCAATATAATGCAGCTCATGTGTTTCTTCGATTTCAATCCGAGACAGCAGCAGCAAGTCATTGACCACTCTATTCATGCGCGCGGTCTGCTGCGTCATTAATTCAAAGCCGCGTCGCCATTGCCGCGGCATGTCTTCCTGATCTGAGAAATTTTCCAGATAGCCCATCAGTACAGTCAATGGCGTTCGTAACTCATGCGAGACATTTGCCACAAAGTCGCGGCGCATTTGCTCTAAGTGTTGTAAGCGGGTCACATCATAAATAATCAGCAGCTTTTCATCGCCAAAAGGCGTGAGCTCACATTTAAGATAACGGTTAGGATCTTGCCATGACTTCATATGTACACCATCATTGGGTGTCACCATGCTCTGATAGTATTGCCGAAACTCAGGGACGTTAATAAAGTCAAAAATACTTTTGCCATGATCCGCTGACTGCAACAATAACAAATCCTCGGCGGCCTGATTCCACCACTCCAAACCATCATCGTCGTTTAGCAAAATAACCGCATCTCGCAGTGCGCGTAAGGCACTTCTGATTTTTTTCAGCTGATCGGTGGAGTATTGCTCGATGTCCTGTTGCTCAATATCCCTTGGCGTTATCATGTGTTTCTCTCTTTTTTATTACCAGTATGATGCTTAGCACTTATTATTAGCACTGACTATTCTTAGCACCAAATATTCTCAGTACTTATGCTTCTCAGTACTCAATATTCTAAATATTTATGCCTCTGAGCACTGAATGTTCTTAACGCTGGTTTCCTGCCTCGTAAGCTGCCTTGTAAATAATGGGCTATTTTTCAAAATCGATAGCGTTATTCAACCAGACTCGAAAACCGATAACCGGTACCGCGAACCGTTTGAATCAAGGCACTGCAACCATAAGGCTGTAGTAATTTGCGTAAACGCCGGATGTGCACATCAATCGTACGATCTTCGATATAGACATTGCCGCCCCAGACCTGATCTAGCAGTTGGGTGCGCGTATAAGCACGCTCGGGATGACTCATAAAAAACGCCAGCAAGCGATATTCTGTCGGTCCGATATCAATGACTTTATTATCAGCGGTGATACGCTGGCTTTTAGGATCGAGGCTAAGCTTGCCTATTTCAATTGGCTTATCGCTACTAAGCGCACGACTACGGCGTAATACGGCTTTGATTCTGGAGATTAATTCACGCGTTGAAAAGGGTTTGGTCATATAGTCATCAGCGCCCGCATCAAGCCCATGAACCTTACTATCTTCCTCACTTTTGGCCGTCAGCATAATCACGGGTATCTCAGCCAACATCTCATCATTTTTAAGCATACGGCAAAAATCAATACCACTTTTATCACCCGGTAACATCCAATCTAGCAAAATCAACGCGGGTCTATGATCCACCACTTGTTGATGCGCTTCTGCGACGTCAGCCGCTTGTAAACTCTCAAAGCCCGCCATCTCTAGCGTCATTACCACCATCTCACGAATTGCAGGTTCATCTTCGACAATCAAAATCTGCTCATTGCGCATACCATCGCCTCATTATTGAAAGACAAAAAATTGGAAAACAAAAATACTAAGCCCTTATCAACGTCTGCCCATTAAACGGCTTAATTATGACAGTTTGATGACACAGTGACTCGATACGTTAAATGCTGCGCCTTAAACATTGCAGCTCAAACACTGTACTTTCAGCCCTATACTTTAAGCGCTGTGCTTTGAACGCTTAGCCTTAAACCCTTACGCCCCAAAAAAAACCAACGGCTCATCATAACGAATTTTGCGCTAGATAGCAGCCGCAATCCCCTTAAACGACTGCTTTATTGGGCTGCGTTTTTAATTGACCAACTTTTTTCATAAAAATGTCTTATTTCATCAAACTGTCATATTTGCTCGGCACAATGTGCTCATTGACTACCGAGCGTCTTTGTAGCAAAACCTTGCTAACCAAACATCGTTAGCAATACATTACTAAAAACCTGGGCAGCGACATTGTTATTCATAAACGCCCCATACTTAAATCTGATTACTTTCTAGGAGAAACAATGCGTTATTCATTAATGGCTTTAGCAGTCGCGAGTACCTTTACCTTAGCTGCTTGTAATCAACCCCCCAATAGTAATGAAAGCAATGAGCCCGCTACTTCGGCGCAATCAACCACCGCGCCTACCGACACCGCAAACGTTCAGTCGACAGACGTCCAATCAACAGACAATGTGTCGATGAATATCACCGGCGCTGGCGCCTCTTTCCCGCAGCCTATCTATGCTAAATGGTCAGATGCCTACAATAAAGCAACAGGCGGTCAAGTGAACTATCAGTCGATTGGTTCATCGGGTGGTATCAAACAAATCGTCGCAAAAACCGTTGATTTTGGGGCGTCCGATGCACCGATGACGCCAGCTGAATTAGAGGAAGCCGGTCTGATTCAATTCCCAACCGTTATCGGCGGCGTGGTACCTGTCGTTAATATTGATGGTATTAAGCCCGGACAATTAAAGCTCGATGGAAAAATGCTAGCTGACATCTATCTTGGTAAAATCAGCAAATGGAATGACCCTGCCATCGTAGCCATGAACCCTGATTTAACCCTTCCTGACGCGGCTATTACCACGGTGTTCCGTTCAGACGGTTCGGGCACAACCTTTAACTTTACCGATTATCTAGCCAAAGTTTCAAACGACTGGAAAGACAGCGTTGGCGTCGATAAAACCGTGAAATGGCCAACCTCAGCAACCGGTGCGGGCGGTAAAGGCAACGAAGGCGTTTCAAGCTATGTGAATCGTATGAAAAACTCTATCGGCTATGTCGAGTACGCCTATGCTAAGCAAAATGGCATGTCACACGTTGCCCTGAAAAATGCTGCCGGTAACGTCGTGCAACCGTCTGCGCAAACATTCGCCGCCGCTGGGGACATTGATTGGTCAAAGCAAGAAGGCTTTTACAAAGTCATCACCAACTCTGAGACCCACCAAGCATGGCCTATCGCTGCTGCGACCTTTATTTTAGTCCACAAACAGCCGCAAGATGCTAAGCAAGTAGCAGGCGTCCTTAACTTCTTTGACTGGGCTTATGCTCAGGGCGATGATGACGCAATGAGCCTTGATTACGTGCCTTTTTCTGATACGGCCGTGGCTTTATTTAAAGCGAAATGGAACGAGGTGGTAGATAGCGAAGGTAAGCCTGTCTATACCTCAGCACAGTAGGTCAGGAATAAGCTAACTAATGCCATCAAGCAAATACTGAAAAGCGTGTTTGCTTGGTGACGTCTTAGCCGTAGTGAACTTAATAGATGCTTGTTATAAAACACAGTTTATTACGGTAAGACGCTAAAGCTAAAACCCCTAAGATTTTTTACAATCAAGCTTTCACACTAGCAAGCGTTAACACCATTCATCATTAACATAATGAAAAGTTAGAGCGACAAACAACAGAGGCTTTTATGGCAGACCTAAAATCCCAACTGGCAAAACAAAAACGCTTTGACGCGATTTTTGTTAATGCCACCAAAGCATTTGCAATCTTGGTGCTCTTGTCGCTTGGCGGCATCATGCTGTCATTGATTGTCGGCGCATGGCCAAGTATCACTGAGTTTGGCTTGGGATTTTATACCAGCAATAACTGGGATACGGTGAACGATCAATACGGTGCACTTGCCCCCATTTACGGAACGGTGGTCACCTCGCTCATCGCTATCTGTATCGCCGTACCAGTCAGCTTTGGGATTGCTATCTTTTTAACGGAACTTTGCCCCAATTTTTTGAAAAAGCCATTGGGTATTGCTATCGAGCTGCTGGCAGGTATTCCTTCTATCATCTACGGCATGTGGGGCTTGTTTGTCTTTGCGCCGTTTTTTGGTGATCACATTCAGCCTTGGTTTATTGAAAATATTGGCCCCCTACCTATTATTGGTAAAGTTTTTGCCGGTGCGCCGATGGGACTGGGTATGTTTACCGCCTCATTAATACTGGCAATTATGATTATTCCCTTTATCGCCGCTACCATGCGCGATGTTTTCTCTGTGGTGCCAGACCTGCTAAAAGAATCCGCATACGGTATGGGCGCCACTACGTGGGAGGTGATGTTTAAAATCATCTTACCTTATACCAAAGCAGGTGTGGTTGGTGGCGTGATTTTGGGACTTGGTCGAGCGCTTGGCGAGACGATGGCTGTTACCTTTTTAATTGGTAATGCTTTCAATATCAGCCCAAGTCTATTTACCTCTGGGGTGACCATTACCTCAGCGCTGGCCAACGAGTTTGCCGAAGCGTCAAGTGAGCTGCACTTAGCGTCATTACTACATTTAGGGTTAATCCTGTTTGTCATTACCTTTATCGTTTTGTCGATATCTAAGCTGATGCTCATGCGTATTGACCAAAAAGCAGGTAATTAAACATACTATTTTAAAAGCCAACAAAACCAATCAAATCAAAACAAGCCTAAACAAACTAAAACACGCTATTTGCCGCCATTATTTGACTCAAGAAGGACAAACACTTCATGACTTTAGCACCAGTCACTACTCAAACGACCCAGCCAAGCCAGCCTTCTGTACGCTTTGAAGACCGCTACAACAAGCGTCTTTATAACAAGCGGCGTTTTATCAATAGATTGGGACTTGGGTTTGCCTTATCAGCGATTGTATTTGGTTTGTTTTGGCTGATTTGGATTTTGATTACGCTGTTTGTTGAAGGCTTTCAAGGTTTAATTGAGATGCCTGTCTTTATGGCAGATACCCCGCCACCGATGGGCGAAGGCGGTCTACGCAACGCCATTGTTGGTTCAGTGATGTTGGCTTTTTCGGGCTTGGCGATTGGTGCGCCAATCGGCATGATGGCTGGCATTTATTTAGCGGAATTTTCACATGGCAGTATGTTGGGTAAAGTCACCCGATTCTTAAATGATATTTTATTGTCGGCCCCCTCCATCGTGATTGGTCTGTTTATTTATGCCTTGATGGTCAAAGGACAGAGCTTTTCGGGTTGGGCTGGTGCATTGGCATTGGCGCTGATTGTGATTCCTATTGTCGTGCGTACGACAGAAAACATGCTAAACCTTGTGCCTAACACACTGCGCGAAGCAGCTTATGCACTGGGTACGCCAAAATGGAAGCTGGTCAGTACAGTGACGCTGAAAGCTGCCAAAGCTGGTCTAACCACAGGTGTGCTGCTCGCTTTTGCTCGTATTACCGGTGAGACCGCGCCCTTGCTATTCACTGCGCTAAACAACCAATACTTTAGTACCGATATGAGCCAACCGATGGCCAACTTACCCAATACGATTTATCAGTTTGCCATGAGTCCTTATGACAACTGGCATGCACTTGCTTGGGCAGCAGCGTTACTCATTACCGCGACCGTATTATTCTTAAATATTGCGGCGCGCTTTATCGGTGGCAAAGACCATAGCAGATAATTCAAGGCTAACAGAAGCACAGCTAATAGTAAAAAAACACCCCCATTTAATAAAACTTTAAAACAGATGGATACCATTATGACTGATTTATTAGAGAGAAAAGCGACTAAGCCGATGACAGATACCAGCAGCAAACGCCGTTTACTGGATGACGCTATGTCTAACAATGGTCAGCATAAACAGCCAGATATTGCCCATCTTATCAAGCAAACCATGGCGGACATGCCCGACAATATGCCGCCTGCCAAGATTACCATTCGCGATTTAGACTTTTATTATGGCGATTTTCAAGCATTAAAAAACATCAATATCGATATTCCAGAAAAAAAGGTCACCGCTTTTATTGGTCCCTCAGGCTG
The DNA here is from genome assembly GCF_002836335.1 of Psychrobacter sp. Sarcosine-02u-2. Taxonomy (NCBI): domain Bacteria; kingdom Pseudomonadati; phylum Pseudomonadota; class Gammaproteobacteria; order Moraxellales; family Moraxellaceae; genus Psychrobacter; species Psychrobacter sp. Sarcosine-02u-2. The sequence continues at coordinate 10,328 of NZ_PJBX01000116.1, forward strand.
CGGTAAATCAACGCTGCTACGTACCTTTAACCGTATGTATGACTTGTATCCGAGTATGCATGCTGAAGGTCAAATTACCCTTGATGGCCAAAATATTTTGGCCAAAGACATGGATGTCAATTTGCTGCGTGCGCGTGTCGGTATGGTTTTTCAAAAACCCACACCCTTCCCGATGTCCATTTATGACAACGTCGCATTTGGCGTCCGTCTCTATGAAAAGCTCAGCAAAGCAGAGATGGATGAACGTGTCGAGTGGGCACTCAAAAAGGCGGCGTTATGGCTGGAAGTCAAAGATAAACTCAAAGCGTCAGGATTGTCATTATCTGGCGGTCAACAGCAGCGACTTTGTATTGCCCGCGGAGTAGCAACGAAACCTGAAGTCTTGCTATTAGATGAGCCAACGTCAGCGCTTGACCCTATATCCACTGGCGCGATTGAAGATTTGATTACCGATTTAAAAAACGACTATACCATTGCTATCGTCACCCACAATATGCAGCAGGCCGCGCGCGTCTCTGACTACACCGCTTATATGTATTTGGGAGACATGGTAGAAATGGGTGAAACAGATCAAATATTCACCAACCCAGCACAAAAAGCGACTGAAGATTATATTACCGGTCGTTATGGCTAAGTCGCTGTTCGCTTAAAGCAATCATTTCTAGCAGTCATTTATCACGCTACTCATTTTGGCAATATTTTTATGAGCAACACCAATACGATTAAGGAAGCAAGCATGGCGATAACGGCAAAGCATTTATCAAAGAGTTTTGATAATGACTTACATGACGTGATTGAGCTGTTTATGCAAATGGGTCACATGGCAGCAGAGCAAGTCATGGTTGCGACACGCGCCTTGATAGCTGCAGATGAGGCGACCGCGAAAAAAGTGATTGAAGATGATCATCTGATCAATCAGCTAGAGATTAAAATCGATGAGCAAATCATTTTGTTGGTCGCCAAACGCCAACCAGCTGCCAATGATTTGCGTTTAGTCATGGCACTTAGTAAAGGCATTGTTGATTTTGAGCGTGTCGGTGACGAAGCAGAAAAAATTGCCCGTATGGCCTGCAAATTGATTAAAGATGGTGCATCTCCAAGAGGCTATTCAGAGGTTCAGCATTTATCCAATCAGGTGCGCCTGATGCTGCTTGATGCCATTGACGCCTTTTCGCATATGAATCCTCAGCAAGCGTTTTCGGTATTGCAAAGTGATACAGTGGTTAATGAAGAGTACCAATCTGCCACTCGAGCCTTGATGACCTATATTATGGAAGACAGCCGCCATGTGTCCAAAGTGATTAACATACTTTGGGTATTACGCGCCTTAGAACGGGTGGGCGATCACGCTAAAAACATTGCTGAACTGGTCATTTTTTGCACCAGCGGCAAAGATGTGCGGCATACAGATTTTATGCAAGTCGAACAAATCGTCCAGCAAACAACTGATGCTGGCCGGCATGAGTAATAATATTAATAAATAGACAAAAAAATTTTCTCAATTAACCCCTCTTCAAGGCCTTTATATATACTTAGTTATACATCTTTCTTAAGCGCCGTTACTTGTATTAAAAACAGTTTATGCCTATCTTTTCTAGTCAAGAGTTTGCCACGCTCTCATACTTATTCAAAAAAGCCATTATAGGCCTCATAAATAGAGATCTATAATGGTTTAATCCTATCTTTTCTCAGGTGGTATAAGAATTTTCTGATGTAAATACTTTCTCTTTACATAATTTCCTTATTATTAATAAGTTAGCGATGGACAGTAAAAATCATCCTTTTCAGCTATAACTGGGCATTGGCGCTATCAACCTCAGCATATACCGCTGTGCTACCGTCTTTGTTGATTTGCATCACTTGATAAGGTGAAAATTTATTTTGGTACTCCATCCCGGGGCTACCCATTGGCATACCGGGTACGGCAAGACCAATAGCCTCGCTTGGCGGATTGGCTAAAAACTGGGCTATATACTTGGCAGGCACATGACCTTCGAATACATAACCGTCGCTCGTGACCGCCGTGTGACAAGAGCGCATATTGCTCGGGACACCATAGCGTTCTTTAAAAACTGCTAAGTCGGCGACATCTTGTCCCGCCGCAGTCATACCGTGATGTTCGGCATGGCTAATCCACTCCTTACAGCAGCCACAATTGGCATCTTTATAAACCGTCGCAGAGACGTTTCTCAGCGCATCACTGTTACTGCTAGAGCTCGTCGACTCAGTTTTAGACGTTTGGACTTTTGAATTCTGGCTGTCTGTTGCCGTCTCTACAGGCGCTGTGGTTGCAGCAGTGGTATTGGTGTCGTTACAAGCAAATAACGACGATGTCACTGTCAGTAGGATAAGCGCACCAAACAATTTATGCTGCTTAAAAGTTAAGTTATGGTTATCAGGTTTCATACATACCCTCTCGTCATTTATTGTTTAATGTCGCATGTGATATTTATAATCAAAAAGAGCTGTCTTTCATTTTTAAATTTGGAGCAATACGTTAAGCGTTTGACCCGATATCACGACACTATCATCATACATGCATGATACATGAATCCTTCTGACTAACAGATGACGTTAAGATTACAATATTGTCATTCTCCCACTTTGAAATTTTCACAGATAATTTATTTGACAATTTTTAAGAAAAAACAAAAGGGCAGTACTAGGGCGTGTCTTCATTTTAAAAATGGTGATAAAAATGAGATAAATTGCAGTCAAACAAGGAAAATAGCGCCGTTAATATCGGGATATTACCTAGCTATTTGATGAAGTTTGGCAAAATTTAGCCATTTTTAGCCCATTTAGATGTCCATCGATTGAATTGAAGACACGCCCTAGCGATAAGTGGTTTAATTATGTCGTTTTTTATCAAGTCATCAAGAGCCGATTAAAACAGATTTATTTAATAAAAATGCAAAATTACTGCTACCCGCCATTTAATAACCTTATAATTGCCTAGAGCAAAAGCTAAAAACTGAGTGTTTAAGCCGCTGCTCTAAGCAATTCAACCCTGCCAATTAAACCATCACTATTAAATTATTGTCATGAAACCATCTGATTAACTCACAAAAAGTTTATGACTAACGCAACTCATCAACGACCGCTAGCATAGCGACCAATGAAGCTTCTCCTAATTTAATAGAGCGCTCAGGTGACCAACCTGTATCTTCAAAAGGTAAATTGGCATTCTCTTTAAATGGCATCTCTAAAGTGTTGGCAAGACAATCAAAGCGCTCGGCTACCCAGTGGGTAGCAATCGTCATGTTTGCTGTGCCGGGTGCGTCAATATCATAACCAAATTCAGATTGAAAGTCGGCGCTGGCCAATTTTAAGACTTCTGAGAATTTATCACGTAGATGGGCAAGGCGGTCGTTATAGCTTGGCGTGCCCTGCGAGCCGGCAAGGAACACATAAGGCAGCGCTTCATCGCCATGCACGTCATAAAATAAGTCAACACCCGTTTCTTCCATTTTATTGATGACATGAAACACTTCAGGGCTTTTTTCTAAGCTTGGGTTTGCCCATTCACGGTTTAGATTCGTCCCTACCGCATTGGTACGCAGGTGCCCGCGTACACTACCATCAGGATTCATATTCGGTACGATATAAAAATTGGCTTTTTCTAATAACAACTTAGCCGTGGGATTATCCTCGTCTAACAAACTGTTTAATAGTCCTTCAACCAGCCATTCAGCCATTGTCTCGCCCGGATGCTGACGCGCCGTAATCCAAATACTGCGCTTCTTGCTGTCACCATTACCCACTTTTACTAAGGTTAAGTCGCGTTTATCAAGCGTTTCGCCCAAATGCTCCAAACACGCGAGCGGATGCACTTGCACCGCCGCTAACAAGTCTTGATGACGCTCATAGCTATAGGGAGCGAAATACGCAATTTGAATACTTTCGCACGCAAGCTCTGCCGTTATCGTTAACTTACCATCCTTATAAGAGGTTGGCAGACGGAACCAACACTCGCGATCATAGGAAGCCACCGCTTGATAATCCTCCCAGCCTGCAAGGTAGGAGGCCTTCCCTGCATTCATAATATTGAGTACGTACTGCTCGCCAACTTCGCCTGATAAACGAAAGTTAAACCACTGAAAAAACTCTCCGCCCACGTCTGGACGAATCGCTAGTTGAATGTTGGTTTGATCTTCTGCATTGATAACCTCAATATTACCGGCATGGAAATTTGCGCTGATATGCATAATTTTTTCCTAATGATTTTTGTAAATTAAAAGACAGATACTAAAAAAACTTATACTAAATACCATATTTTGTCCATCGTAGTAGGATGGACTTTATGGCAAACTTATGAGGAAGCTTGATGGCTAGCTTAGAACATCATATAACGCGTTAAGATAAGGATAACATGTGACTTCAGGAAGAAGCGTACCAGCAAATAGCGCCCCTATCAGACCTCCTATATATATTGCGCCAAATCACTTCGCTGATTATCTCTCTCATCAGCAGCACTACTGCTTGTTTTTAGATATCGACGGCACGCTTGCTGACTTTACCTTGAACCCGAAAGACAGCTTTATCCCCGCTACCACTTTAACACTTTTACAAAACATACAAGATTATGGCGTCAAAATGGCTGCTGTTACTGGGCGCAGTCTAGCCGAAGCAAAGCAAATGCTGGTGCCGCTAAGCTTACCCATCGCCGCAACGCATGGACTAGAAATAGACTTTGAAGATAACGAATCTAATAATATGAGCGTTTCATCCGTCAACAGCGCTGAGCTTGCTGCTATAAAACAAGCGCTTATCCGCTCTTGCTTGCGCTATGACGATTTTATCATAGAAGACAAGCCCTACTCCGTTGCCCTACATTATCGTCAAAATCCCGCCTTAGCCGATATCGCTTATCGCATTATAACCACAATCGTAAAAAACCATGGCGATTGGATAGTAAAACAGGGTAAATATGTCCGAGAAATCGCGCCCAAAGACGCCGATAAAGGCAGTGCAATTTTGACCTTACTAAAAAAATTTCAGGCTAACAATAGGCTTTGTCCTATTTTCATAGGTGACGACATCACCGATGAAACAGGATTTATAGCGGTACAAGGCGACAAGCACATGACAGAAAAAAGTCGGTTTATAAAGAATAACGAACCACGAGAGGATTCTAAACCACCCATAAAAGGCATGGGTATGAAAGTAGGTTATGACGGCACTGAACCAACGTGTGCGCATTATTATGTCAATAATATTTTTGAGGTCACGGTATTGCTTGAAAGCTTTTTGAAGTTTTGCCAACAGCGCCCAACCTTATCTCCCAAGTTATCTGGTTTAACAGAGCAAGAGCAAGTGGCACTGCCGCTAATAGACACTAACCGACGCCCATTAAAAAATACAGCGAGACCACTGACATGAGCCGCTTAATTGTCTTATCTAACCGCGTAAAGATGCCCGATAACCACCCTATGGCGGGCGGGCTTGCTGTCGCATTGCAAGACGTCTTAATCGGCAAATCAGTCGTCTGGATGGGCTGGAATGGCGAAGTCGTCAATGACAACAACGCCAATAACACCGATGCCGCCAATACATTTAGCAGTATTCAACAACGCTTTATGGCAAGCAGCAAGGCAAAAACCCGCGCCACACAAATCACTTATATAACCACCGCTTTTACCACCCAGCAATATCAGCATTTCTACTGCGGTTTTGCCAATAATGTATTGTGGCCTCTACTGCATGAGCAAACAGCGCTTATCAGCCAAGCTACAGATGATTATGCGGGTTATCAGGCGGTCAACTGTCTATTTGCGCGCCAATTAAAAAGTATCATTCAGCCTGACGATGTCATTTGGGTCCATGATTATCACTTTTTAAGTGTGGCGTATCATTGCCGAAAGCTTGGCATCAACAATCGTATTGGGCTTTTTTTACACATTCCCTTTGTGGCGCTGGATTTTTGGCAGCAGCTTAAGCAAAGCGCTGAGCTCATTCACCATCTGGCGCATTATGATGTGCTCGGCACCCAAACTCAGCAAGGATGCACCAATTGCGTTGATGTTTTCCAACACTATTTAAAAGACAGTCTAATAAAAGCAAGCTTAGGCGAAGACAGTTTGGTAAAAGAAAATGTAAGGGAAGATACATTAGCAGAAAACAGCGATGTCGGACTTACCCCCATCAATATCTTACAAAAAAACCAACCTTTTACTCATACTTACCCTTACCACTCATCTGGGACAGCATTAACGCTTAATTTAGACTTTAAACCTCAGCATTGTTTATTGATTAACGCCTATCCGATCGGTATTAATGTCGCAAGAATCCAGCAGCAGGTCAGTCAGTTAGCCTCGTCTTTACCTGCACATTTGGCGCACCATAATGTATATAAAAAAACCGACAAGACGACGACACAACAAATTATCGCGGTAGATAGAATTGACTATTCAAAAGGCTTATTAAGACGTTTTTCAGCCTATCGTGACTTTCTAGAGCATTATCCAAGCTATCAAAATCAGCTGCAATTATTACAAATCGCTTGTCCTAGTCGCTTAGATTTGCCAACTTACCAACGGCTTTATCAGGAAGTTAAACGAACAGTCAGCGAGATAAATCAGCAATTTTCAACTGACAACGGTGCTTGGCAAGCGATTAAATATAGCGAAAACGTCTTAAATCATGAACCCTTGATGGCCGCATTTTGGCAAAGTGATATCGGCTGGGTCAACTCCTTAAAAGACGGTATGAATCTGGTTGCTAAAGAATATATCGCCGCGCAAAATCCTGATGATCCGGGCGTGCTCGTGCTGTCTCGTTATGCAGGAGCCGCTGAGCAAATGCAAGCGGCTGTCATTGTCGATCCGCATCAGCGTACGAGTATGATGGAAGGGTTAAAGGCGGCATTGACGATGCCATTAAACGAGCGACAATTGCGCTATCAAACGTTGTTACAAGGGCTACATCAAGATGATTTATACGCTTGGCAGCAACGCTTTTTAGACGATTTATATTTAGATGGCCGATATGATAATAAAAAACGGTCAGCAGATGATGGCGCTTTTGATGCCATTCAAATGTCTGATTCATAATAATTAGGAGACTGTATGCAAGTGCCCGATGCCAAAAACGCTTTATTAATAAATATAAAATCTGCTATAGAAGAAGTTATACAAGCAGAAAACCAAACTATCGGCAGTTTGGCTATGACCGATAAGTTGCGCCGTGAAATATTAACGATTCTAGTCGGTTATAGCGACGAAATCCCTCACCCTGCTAGTGGTGCTAGGGCTATTGCCGGTGCTGAAAATGTTATAAGCGAAGGCGATACGACGAACGCTCAAAACAATAAACAAGCAAGCAAGCCAAATCAGTCTAACACCTTGATTCGATGGCAAGTCTTGGCATACGTGTCGAGCCTAGATTTAACGCTTGCGAAATGGTTTGAATCGCATTTAGATGCGTTAAGTATTTTGCATGAAGTCGGCTACGATAAAGCGCCTCAAGGCTTATGGGCGGTTTGGGCAGCAGAAGGACACCCCGACCCGATACGTTATACAGAGGGAAAAATCAGTGGTAGCAAAGCATGGTGCTCAGGCGCCAACCTCGTGGATTATGGGCTGATGACTTATCGCGATGAGCAGGGTCAAGCGCAACTATTGATGGTGGATATGCACCAATCTGACATTGATATTGATAATAATGCTTGGCAGGCCGTCGGCATGCAAGCCACTGATACGGCAACCATACAGTTCCATGAGGTAGACGCCATTAATGTAGGCGCGCCAAATGCGTATTTAGAAAGGGTAGGATTTTGGCATGGCGCGGCAGGCGTTGCGGCTTGCTGGTACGGTGCGGCCGCTCGCATTGCCAATTATTTAATAACTGCTTATCAACATAAACCCAATGACTATAAAGCCATGTATTTAGGTCAAATTAGCACAGCATTGGCCGTTACTCAGCAGTATTTTTATCATATTGCTGACTTAATAGAGGGTGAACCGCTGCAAAACCATGAACTTGCTATCCGTCAATTACGCGCCAATGTAGAGCAAGTAGCACGCCAAGTGATGGAAAAAGTCGGACAAGCATTAGGGGCCGCGCCATTTTGTGGCAATGCCCATTTTGCGAGGTTAACCGCAGATTTGGCGGTATTTATTCGTCAAAGTCATGGTGCCTTTGATTTACAAAAAATCGGCGAGCTATCTAGCGCTTTCGACCGCGCCACAAACAGTGATTCGACAGACAGGCAGGACAATATATGGCAACTATGACACCAAAAGCAAATGTGCTGGTACAAGACTTTGCTGGCTATCAGGCAGAAAATGATACTCAGCCTTTGACGACACATAATGTGATGTCGGCGCACTCAGCACCCTTAGCGCACTTAGCCAAGCCTGAGCATCCGATTGTCGGTGACCGTATCATTGAAGGCGATGGTACCAGCACCGATGCTTGGCAACACTGGCAGGGACTGCACGATTTACCTCGACTAGATATAGCAAAAAGCTTCCCGCCGCAGCAGCGCGTCTGTGTATTTGCGCCGCATCCTGACGATGAGATATTGGGCTGCGGCGGACTGCTGCAACAATTGGCCGCCAACGGTAATCCTATCGTCCTTGTGCACGTGACCAACGGTACACAAAGTCACCCAGACTCGCAGATTTATCCGCCGCACCTGCTTGATACGATCCGCCCGCAAGAGAGCTTAGCGGCATTAGAAGTGTTAGGCATTGCTCAGCAGGTGACCTGTATGTCTTTAGCGCTAACCGATGGTGACGTTTTTGCTGAGCGGGCACAGTTTCACCAAAAATTAGCAGCAATTATTCAACCTGATGATATTTTAATCACGCCTTTTGTACATGATGGTCATCCCGATCATGAAGCAACAGGACAAGTAGTCGCCGCTTTCGCTAAGCAACACCAACTCGCCTGTTATCAAGTGTTGATTTGGGCATGGCATTGGGCAAAACCTGCCGATAGTCGTATTCCTTGGCACTGCACGCTCAGGGTGGACTTAACGCCCGAGCAGTTACAGCGCAAAACCGAGGCTATCGCCTGTTTCAAAAGCCAAATAACCGTTGATGAAAGTACAGGCAACCCGCCTATTTTATCGGCTCAAACCATCGCTAGAATCAGCCAACCTTGGGAAGTTTATTTATATGAGCCACAATCTTAAATTGACACCGCCAATGCATGAGGTCGGTAATTTGCAGGTATCTACAACCGACTTACATACTGTTCATACTGATTTGTCGAATGGTAAAAAAGAGACGACAGCCACTGCTTATTCAGAAAGCTATTTTGATGCGTTATATAACGACAATAGCGATCCGTGGCAGTATCAGACCCGCTGGTATGAAAAGCGTAAACGCGATATGTGTCTAGCGGTGTTGCCACAAGCAAAATATACCAGCGCTATTGAATTAGGGTGTGGTAATGGCGTGTTCAGTGCTCTACTTGCCAACCGTTGTCAGACCTTGGTCAGTATTGACGGTAATAAACAGGCGGTGCAACTGTCTAAGCAGCGTTTGGCAGAGGTCGGACATGTAAAGGTTATACAGGGTGTCATTCCTGAAATATTACCGATTGCGAAATCGCATTTTGATTTAATTGTGATTAGTGAAATTTTATATTACTTATCGCCAAATGATATTGATACCGTCATCGCTTGGATTCAGCAAAATCTTGCGGTAGGTGGCACGTTACTATGCTGCCATTGGCGCTATGACATCGATGGCTTTACCATGACGGGTGAAACGGTACACCAACGTCTGCACCACGCATTTAATAGAATAAGTAATGAGGTAAACTCTGCGCAAATACAGCAAGTTGATAGTCAACACCCTACCTTTACCCATCAAAGTAAAGTCGTCGATAGCGATTTTTTATTGGATGTGTGGCAACGTTCGGTAGAAACGGTGGCTATGCAAGAAAACTTGGTTTAACGTTAAATCCGCCGAGTAAAATGCATGAATACTACAAATATCGCTATCGTCATTCCTGCTCATAACGAAGCGCTGACCATCTCTAAATGCTTGGCATCGGTGCAGACTGCCATTGAGCAGCTGCCCTCTACCATTACCGCCACTGTGCTCGTGGTGCTCGACAGTTGTAGCGATGACACACTCACATTGGTCAAGCACGCTGGTGTGGATTATTTATGCTGTGATTACCGGTGCGTGGGGCAAGTGCGAGATTTTGGCATTCGTCATGCGATTGCCTCTGGCGCGACTTGGCTTGCCTGTACCGACGCTGATTCGCTTGTCACAGCAGATTGGCTAACGCAGCAAATCACTCATATTAATCATCAGCCGACTGCTATGATATGCGGCGTTGTGAGCGTTGATGACTGGGCGCATTTAACGCCCCAAACCCGCAAAGACTATATCGCTCACTATCAAGATAAGATGGGACATCGTCATATTCATGGGGCAAATTTGAGCTTTAGTAGTGCAGCGTATCTCGCTGTTGGCGGTTTTGCTGCCCTGCCTTGCCATGAAGATGTCGATTTGGTTAAAAAATTTGAGAAGCAAAATTTTGCTATCACTTGGAGCAATCGCGTTCGGGTCATTACTAGCAGCCGCTTACAAGCGCGAGCGGCAGAAGGGTTTGCCGCATTTTTAGCAAACTTAGAAACCAGCCATTCACAGTAATTTGCTTTAAAAAGTGTGACAAATTTTATGAAAATAGTGCATTTATGACACCGCGTATACCTTGCTAACACAATGAATCTATCGCTAAGAGTTGGGTAACACTCTACACATCGTGGCTACAGACAAGGCAATTATCCATGTTTATATTAGATTTGTCAGCTAAGGATTTATGCCTGCTGATAACCCATAAGTGAGAAATATAACAAAGCAAATTGATGGGTTTTAGAAAAATCAATGCAATCTAATAATAGGAAAAGGAATACCACTATGAATGAACATACTCTAAAAGGTGATTGGAACCAACTTAAAGGCTCAGTAAAACAGAAATGGGCCGACTTGACCGATGACGATCTCACGCACATCGAAGGCAGCCGCGATAAATTGGTTGGCCGCGTCCAAGAACGTTATGGTCATAGTAAAGAAGATGCCGAACGTGAAGTTGACGATTGGCGCAGCAGTAATAACTACTAGTCTTAGATTTTAAGATTAATTTTAAGATTTAAACATCATTTAAGACTTATTAGTTATTGATGATAAAGCGTATTAGGCATGGTGGGTTTTTACCTATAAGTGTCTAATGCGCTTTTATCGTTTATAAAGTTCACTATTTTTTAAACAATTTATAGCCGATTATGATTTAACACTACCCTCTTCGTCAAATTTCCCTTACTTCTCTTTTCCTTTTCTTAAACCCTTGTCATTTTTTCCTAAAAATTTTTTGAGATTATTAAACTGATATATCTCAAAAATTTTGCGATTTATCTGATAACACAAACCTCGTCTAACTCGTATTAGGCGTACTGATAGGTGTGAAATATATCGCATAAATTACGTAGGATTACACTCTTAAATATTCACCAACACTTAACAATCTCAAGGTTACCGAGTTTTATATTACTATTTTACGGGTAATCAAAAACACAATAATAACTACTTCATTATAACTATTACTATGCTCATTTTTTGCATGTGTCTTTCACTCATGCTTTTTCCCTGTTCTCGTCCGTCGTATGTGCCTAAGGATAAGCCATGACAATTTATAAAAAGAATCTTTTAGCTTCTGCGTCTCTCAGCTTTCAGTTAATGACACGGTCTGAGCCACCAGAATTGGTGATTGCGACTATCCAGTCTTTGCTGGCTGTTAAAGAGGCGACTGATGAGATTCTTATTATTGATAACAACAATACAGACACCTCACTATATCAGCCTTTGGCCGCTTTTTGCGCCAGTCTAGATCCAGCCCTTAATGTCCGCTTTTATCATATTGATGCGGTAGAAGGCTTTAAGGCAGGCGCGTTAAACTTGGCGTTGGGGCTGATGAATCCAGACTGCTCACACATTGTGGTGGTCGATAGTGATTATCAAGCACTTCCGCATGCAAGAATATCTATTGCCAATGCTATTAAGCAATATCCAAACCATACGCTTTTGCAGTTTCCACAGTTTTACCGCAGTGCTGGGCAAGTGGACACGCACAGCGAGCTTAACCATTATTTTAATCATCATTTATACCGCCCCTTTAATCGTAAGCGTGCACTATCAACAGGCACTTATGCAGTGATACGCCGCGCAGATCTCTTGAGCTTAGGCGGTTGGTCAGGTGCTTCTATTACTGAAGATGCACAAATGGGCGTCTTGATGCATAAAAGAGGGTTTCGAAGTCAGTTCATACCAGAAGTCATTGCGACAGGTCTCTTACCTACTTCGTTAAATGATTTGATGTGTCAGCGTCGGCGCTGGATTTATGGCAATATGCAGGTGTTAAGCAACTATTTTTCAATAGCCTTGCCCACTAAAAGCCAAGATACGAAAAGTCTGGGTAAACGTTTAGCGTATACGCGCGCGCATCTCTCGCAGCTCAGTGCTTGGATAAACTTTACGGGTTTATTTATATTTTTGCAGCTAGCGACCTTATTTATCCTTGGCTACGCACTTCTAAAAGCTCAGTTCTCGGACGTCACGCCTAATATGTCCCTACTCACGCCTTTGTACTTGGTTTATGCCAGCTATGGCGCTTTTATCATACGGCGATTATGGGCATATTTACAGGATAAAGCACCACTAAACAGACAGCTTAATCAAAACCATCAGTCTAGTATCAAAATGCGTGGCAGAGCATGGCTGATGCATCTGAACTTTTGGGAGCTTGGCGCGCTATCTTGGTTGCCTGTGTTATGGGGTAGTGAAAAACCCTTTGTCTGTACGCCAAAGCAAGCATACATTCGCACTCAAAGCTCATTACGTCGTGCAAATATGGTGGCGTTACCCAAGCTGATTTTGCTGCTCAATATCATCACTGCCGTTATAGTGGCACCGTTTTCGCCGCTTTATTCTCCGCTATTATTTATCTGTGCTTTGGTAATTTGTACGTTAAAAATCGGCGCCGCAAAAGTGGCATTTGATAACTTTAGGGTCTCTGAGAAAAATCCGTCCACCATTAGCATTAAGTCTAAACCTACGGTTGCCTTGGCTACTAGTCAGCCTCGCAAACCCACCAAAAAGCTAAAACCACTGCAACCTGAAATGCATACGACATTTGAAGACAAAAAGATTATTAATTCTTAATGGTTGGCTTTAGGCATTGATTTTATTAAATCCTTTTTTACTTATTTACCATAATCGCTCGTTTTACTTTGAGGTACTTATGCCCGTTGCTGACCCTGTTAATTTTATAGAGGCTATTGACAATAATGCTGATAATGCTGAACGCCCTACCCTGTTAGCGGAGAAACCTTTACGCATTGCGATGATTGCTCATTGTTTATACCCTATTGCGCAGCCCTTTGCTGGCGGGCTTGAGATGATTACCCAGCTTATATGCGATGAGCTTGTCGCCCAAGGTCATGAGGTTTTGCTTTATGCGCATCAAGACAGTCAAACGCAGGCCCGCCTCGTCCCGATGCTAACCCGAGAAGCATTTGATAAGATGGTCTATCGGAATGAGCATGAGACTTTAGGCATGAGCCGCGAGGAGATGTATCAGTATCTGGTCTATCAAGATGTGCTACGCGATATCATCGAGCGCGATGAACGTGGTGAGATTGACATCGTGCATAATCACAGCTTACATCATATCCCGATGATGACCGGTCAAGCGTTTGGCTCGCGGTTTTTTACCACCTTCCATACGCCTATTTTCCCGCAGTTGCGTTTGGCGCTATTGACCTTGCGTCACGGTACAACCACCCAGTTTACCGCTATCAGCAAACACCAACAGCAGCTATTTTCTGAGTTTGTGCCATCAGAAGTGGTTTATAACGGCATTGATGTAAAATCCTTTGATGCTAATATTGAATCTACGGTTGATTTTACCCGTGAAAATGGTGAAATTTATTTTTGGTTTGGACGTATTTGCCCCGAAAAAGGCACACACTTGGCCATGCAATACTGTATGGAAGCTGGAAAAAAACTCATCATTGCTGGCCCTAAAAGCAATGAAGCGTATTTTGATGAGCAAGTCGCCCCACTCTTGGCTAAAGATGGTGAAAATGGCGCGCAAAAACTGTTTGATTATGTCGGTCATGTCACCAAAGACGAGGTAAATCGCTACCTCTGTCAAGCGACTGCCATGCTATTTACCAGCACATGGGATGAGCCGTATGGTTTAACACTGGCTGAGAGCTTAGCGTGCGGTACACCAGTGATTGGCTTTGATGTTGGTGCTAGCGACGAGATTGTCACACCAAGCACCGGCATTATCGTCGCTAAGGAAGATAAAGACGCGTTTATCAAAGGTTTTACTAAGATTCAAAGTATCTCACGCCAAGCCTGCCGAGAACGTGCCTTACAGTTTTGTTCCGTAGCAGCCATGGTAGCAGGCTATTTAGACTTGTATAAAGCAGCAGTAGCAGAAAGCGAGCAGAAAAAGATTCAGCAGAAAAAAGGCGTTGAAGCTCCAACAGATGCACATTTAAAACTGAATCCATTTATCCACAGAAATGGCAAAAGCAATAAAGCAGAGTCAATAATCGGTTCAAACAGTGGCTTAAATAACATAATGGAGCGAGGTTAATGCGGCTTGGTTATTACGCTCATCATCACGGCTCAGGGCACTGCCGCCAAATCGATAAGCTTGCTGCCTTATTACCCACTGAAGCAAGACAGCAATTAACGGTATTTACCAGTTTAACGTCCGACACCTATACGTTTGCGGCTATAGATGAAGCGCAAGTTGTACGACTACCCGCCGAAGATGAACGTGCAGATGATGTACTCGCTGGGCGCGCAGGACAAAATTGGCAACCAGCCAGCCTGCATTATTCGCCCGTCGGTAATAGCGATATTCAACAGCGCAGCCATAAAATACTCGATACGATTTATCAGCGCCACATTGATTTGATGATTATTGATGTCAGCGTTGAAGTCGCCATGCTATGCCGCGCCGCCAGTGTTCCGTACCTTTATGTCAGACTACCAGGTATACGCGATGATGAGCCGCATCTAAACGCTTTCGCTGGTGCGCTTGCTTTACTGGCCCCTTATCCTCGCAGATTAGAATCTACTAAAACTTCTGAATGGATAAGTCAAAAAACCCTCTATCTTGACTTTATCAACACTGAGCAAAGGGATGCGCAAACTTACCGAGATTTTATAAAACACTTAATGCAGCTGATCACTGATAAAAAAGCACTCTCTTTGATGCTAAATGATAAAGATAAAAATACGCCAACTATCGTTAGCGTCATTAAAGGCTATGGTGGGCATCAAGCTATTGATGCAACACTGCCTGAGCTGCGGCAGCTTTTGCCATATGCCTTTATTATATCGCTTGGCCCTATCGACGAGGATAAACGACATTATGTTGACATCGCAGTCGACGTAAGTGATGTAACGCCATTTATCGAACATAGCGATTATCTACTGATGGCCTGCGGTCTAAATGCCGTCGCCCAAGCCTATGATTATGCGACGCCACTGGTCGTCCTACCTGACGACCGCCCCCACCAAGAGCAAGAGGTAATGGCAGAGGCGTTGATAGCCCAAGGACGCGCCTTAAGTTGGCAGCAATTTAAAGACTTAATGATTGCAAGCGTCACACACAAGCTAAGTGGAGAAATTGCCAACCAATCTGCACGAATCCAATCCTTATCAAAGCCTGATAATGCAATACTTAAGCAAAAATCTGTACAGACAGCTCAAGCGTTTATGCAGAGTATGGCCGAGTACCCAACGACTAAAGCTTGGTTTGAACAATGGTTGCTGCCGCAGCTTGCCTTAAAGCCTGAACGTTAAAAGCAATGACTATCAATAACGTCACAGCAAAAATATAAAAGCCAAATTAACAAAAGAGGCACTGACAAACAATGACCGTAAAACCCACCACCAATTCCAATGCGGTTTCTGAGCATATGCCGGTAACGGTGATCACGACTTGTTATGGACGCAATCGTCACCTATATAATCTGCTCAGTAGCCTCGCAAATGGCAGCGTTCAGCCCGATGAAGTTATTATTGTCAATGATGATGCCGACCCTAAACGTCTGGCTGATTTTGCTTTAAACATTGTCAAGATTCCGACGAGCGCAGGTTTAGTGGACAGCGCAGACCATCAAACGTTAGAACATCAAACGCTAGAAAAATCGGACAAAACCGAATTTGATATCGGTCATAATCGCAATATTGGCGCCGCGCGTGCCAGCCATGACACGCTGATATTTTTGGATGTTGATTGCATCGTAGCGCCGAGCTTTATTGAACAACTAAGCACAAAATTAAACCAGTATCCAAACGCTCTACTGATGGGGCAACCGCGCTATCTGACGCGACCTTTATCAAACGAGGAAAGCTTGGCGTTGCAAAAGGGCGCGCTGACTAATGATTACTTAAATCATCTGTCGGTTTATAATCCTTATCGCGATAACTTCGATGCGAAACAATCGATGTCTACTGAGGCAGTACCGACAGCTATTAAAAAAACGGATGATTACGGCGCTTTTTGGAGTTTATGCTTTGCGATTAAACGTGAACAGTTTGAGAAAATAGGGGGTTTTGATACGCAGTACACCGGTTATGGCGCAGAAGATACCGACTTTGCCTTTACTGCCCGTCAGTTAGATATTGATTTTTATCTGACCGCCGACCTTGTTTATCATCAGCAGCACACCGTCTATCGCCCGCCTCTCAACCATTTGGAAAGCATTATCGTCAATGGCAATCGTTTTTATCAAAAATGGCAATGCTGGCCGATGGGCGGCTGGCTTGAGCAGTTCTGCAAAATGGGCTTGATTGAGTGGACGAACGAGCAATCAAATTCAATTACGCTGTTACGTCAACCTAGCAGTAAAGAGATAGAGTTGGCCTATTATCCCGATGCCGCCTACGTTTAAATTACCAACCTTCCCTTGCCTAATACTGGCGTATGATCTCTACCTCTGGCGGCGGCGAACTCATTTCACGGCGCTCAAATTCCCAATTATGCCCTTGCCAAAAATGCGCGGTTTTATCGTTGTCATTAAAACCTATCATTAATAATTGCAGCGGTAGCGGTGCTTTTTGCAGCAGCTGCACATACTCTCGCGCCGCTAATAACAATCGATACAACAAAAATCCTGACGAAGGGGCTGAAGAGTGAATATCTGTAAAGTAAGGATAGTCCTCAACGACCGGATGGCGCTCCGATAACACGCTATGATGCGCCGTATCCTGCAACAACACTTGCACCGCCGGTGGCAGCGTCAGTATGCGATCATCATCAATCGGGTCATCATCGGGACTTGGGTCATCACTGAGCAAAGGAAATTGATAAGGCTGATTGCTCAGTAAAATACCCAATGGTGCCGCTTTTGCCATGCGCTTCATCACCGCGACATTGTTGCTCCTTGGTGGCAAACCGAAATGCAGTTTACTATCGCCAATCTGGCGAAAAAACAACAATTTAGGCAGGCTACTGGCAAGCAGGTGGTTGGCAAAAAAATCAGCATTAATAAAATGGTTAAATAAAACCAAAACATCGTCAGGACGTAACAACTGCTCAAGTTTATCAGTGCTAATAGAAGGGTTATTGGCGATAAAGACGATGCGTTTATTTTGCTTTAACGCGTTTTGGATGTTGAGTGGCAGGGCTGTAAATGCAGCGGCTTCTTTGCTTATTTTATTCAAATTATCCTCATAATTAGGGGCTGGTGATTGCGATATTGATAATTTGCTATTTAACAAATTTCCAAAAATTCAAGTCTGTATAAATGGCTTATACCAAACCCAAAATATATAGTATCATCCACTTATGACTATACCAATACATAACCTAGAAGACCATGACTTTGGCAAACACTCAAAGACTGAGCGCAATCCCAGAGCCCGACTACGCCTGCTCATCTTATACCAATATAGTATGGGCAAAGCCACTAACGATATTGCCAAAGACCTCTGCATACATCCTGAAACTGCCAGACGGACATTGAAGCGTTATTATGAACGAGGACTTGAAAGTCTCTACGATCGTCATCGTCGAGGTCGTCACAGCAAATTGGCAGAAGCAGACACAGCCGCTTTTAAAGCCATGATAGTCTCTGAACAAGAAAAGCGAGCTGGCGGTCGTCTAACAGGCAAAGACATTCAGCAATTG
>NZ_PJBX01000117.1:0-27611 GCF_002836335.1 Psychrobacter sp. Sarcosine-02u-2
CATTATTAATTGGCATTGGTACTTAGGAAAGTATTATAGATGGCATAAAGCACGCTTTAATTAAAACGTGCTTTATTAAAATCAGCGCTTATCTCATAGACTATGAGAGAAAGCTCTATTAATTAGTCGCCGCTTCCGTTTGCTCTTCTTTAGCAATTACTGCATTGGCATCGACATTACTGTCATCAGCGACCACCACTTCTTTGACGCCATCAGTCGCTACTGCTTTTTGCGCCGCCGCTGTTGAGCTGGTACCAAAATAACTGCCGGTGATTTGATCGTAAGTGCCGTTTTCTTTTAGTTCAGCCAAAGCTTTATTAAACTTGGCAACCAATGGATCGCCTTTACGGAAGGCAATACCCATCGCATCATCGCTGGTGCTGATTTCTTGACCTTTGACTTCGTAGTCTTTACCGGCGTCGGTTTTTAGCCAGTCGATACCGGTGACTTTATCAGACATCATGGCGCGCACGCGACCTGAGGTTAGATCTAGATAAGCGTTGTCTTGAGTGTCATAAAGCTTGATGTCAGAGTCAGCATGTTTTTCTTGTAGATATTGTGACGCAACCGTCGAGCGCTGTGAAGCAACTGGCTGACCTTTTAGGCCATCGACGGTAATATCATCGCCTTTTTTACCGATGAGGATGATACCAGTATGAAAGTACGGGTCGCTGAATTCTACGACTTCTTTACGCTCAGGGGTGATTGACATGCCAGCGATGGCCGCATCAAATTTCTGCGCATTTAGCCCTGGAATGAGGCCGTCCCAATCTTGCGAGATAACTTCACATTCAGCTTTCATTTGCGCACATAAGGCGTCTACCAGCTCAATCTCGTAGCCAATTAATTTACCATCGGCGTCGGTATAGCTAAAAGGCTTATAGCTTGATTCTGTGGCGATTTTTATATGTAACGGTGCGTCGCTTGTAGCAGCGGCGTCCGTATTTTCTGTAGGCGTTGAGCTGTTGTTACAAGCAGCAAGCATCAGCATCGCTGCACTAAGGGGCGCAAGCCATAGCGCTTTTTTGTTCATTGATGAGGTCATTGAAGTGATCATAGAGGTTATTCCTTAATATATTTACCAGCCGTTATTCATCCGCAATGGTTCAGACATTGGTTAATCGGCGCTTATTGAAACCGTCTGTTGACTAATAGCTATCAATTAAAGACTTCTCGCAAAGCGCATCAAGCAAATTACTGACCGAAGTTTTCTTGCTCAAGACGGGCAAGCTCACCGTTGCTACGGATTTCACTCAGCGCTTTATTAAAGTCGTCTTTGATTGAGTCACCTTTACGGACAGCAATGGCAATATTATCGTCGTTATCAATCTCATCACCCACGATACCAAAACCTTCTGGATTGTCCGCTAACCATGATTTGGCAGAGACTTTTTCAGCAAGTACCGCATCGCTACGACCAGATTTTAGGTCTAAGTAGGCATTGTCATAATTATCATAAAGCTTGACGGTGTTGCCGTCTTTACCTTCATAATTATCTTGTAAATACGCGCCAGGTGTCGTTGAACGCTGGCCACCAAGGGTTAGGTTTTTAATGGATTTGGGGTCAAAGCCGCCTTTGGTATCGGTAAGCCAAACCATGGTATTGGCGAAATACGGCTCGCTGAAATCAACCTTTTCTTGACGCTCTTCAGTGATTGACATACCAGCGATGACGGCGTCGTATTTTTGCGCCAATAGACCTGGAATAATACCGTCCCAATCTTGAGCAACGATTTCACATTTGGCTTGCATTTGCGCACATAAGGCATTGGCGACGTCGATATCGAATCCTGCCAAGCTGCCATCGGCATTGGTATAGTTAAAGGGAGGGTATGCGCCCTCAGTGGCGATGCGAATGGTCTTGCCCGCCGTTTCTGTAGCAGAGGCATCAGCGCTGCTATCAGTGGCGTCATTAGCAGACTGACTACAAGCGCCAAGCATAAGCGCGGCGGTGACGGTCATCGATGACCACAATAGGCGAGAATTCGACATCATACATTCCTTAAATTCTGATGAGGTTTTTGATATAGGGTTCTGATATTTTGTTCTCTGACGTCCCTGCCAGATAAGCAAGTCAATGAACATAAAGACATAGGCAGACGCCAGTTGCGACTGCCTATAAACCCTTTGATAATACCTGACTCAAATATCAAAAACAAACGTTTTGCATACCAACTGTGATTATTCGGTAATAAAAAGACTAAGAAAATTTAGGCCAAGAAAATTACTGAGGGCAACTTTTGTATCACAAGCGTTTTAGGTTTTTTGACATTCAACCAAACACCTGTAAAACATTCGCTTCTAGTTTTGACGATGCGATGCCATAAAGTCTTTAACGCGCTCAGATTTTGGATGGTCGAAAACTTGCTCAGGTGTACCAATCTCTTCGATGATACCTTGATGCAAGAACACCACTTTGCTTGATACCTCACGGGCAAAGCGCATCTCGTGGGTAACGATCAGCATGGTACGCCCCTCTTCGGCAAGCTCACGCATGACCGCAAGTACTTCATTGACCAGTTCAGGGTCGAGTGCCGAGGTTGGTTCATCAAATAATAACACCTGTGGCTGCATGGCAAGGGCGCGCGCTATCGCCACACGCTGACGCTGACCGCCCGATAAATTCGCCGGATAAGCGTCTTTTTTATCGAGTAAACCCACTTTATCGAGCAGCTTTTCTGCATCGCTAATCGCTTGGTCTTTTTTAATTTTTAAGACTTGCGTTGGTCCTTCGATGATATTTTGCAAAATGGTCTTATGCGGCCACAAATTAAAGTTTTGAAACACAAAGCCCACGCGCGCACGTAAGCTTTCTAACTGCTTAATGTCTGCTGCTTGCAATTCGCCTGATTTGGCAGGTTTTAGCATCAGCTCATCATTGCCGATGATGATACGCCCCTGATTGGGTTTTTCAAGCAAGTTAATACAGCGCAGCAAGGTTGACTTACCGGAGCCAGACGAGCCTAAAATAGAAATAACGTCGCCATCATAAGCGGTGAGAGACACCCCTTTTAGCACCGCCAACGAGCCGTAGCTTTTATGGACGTCTTGTAAATCTAAGGCGATAGGCCGAGTCGGATTCTTTGCAGTATCAAGCATGGTTTAGCAGACTTCCAATAAATATGAGTGAAAACATGAATAAAAAAATGCGCCATTGTCGCCTATAATGCGATAAAAAGGCAAACCCTGCCCCTTCAATTATTAAAGGTCATTAGAGTTTGACAGGATAATTCATTGCCGATAAAAAAATACTCAAAACGGCGCTCAGCTTAGATAACTCTAGCTAAGTAGCGCGGTACTTTTTTAAACGGAATCAACAACAAAATAAGGCCCATAACGCATAGTCAGTTATGGGCCTTATTTTATCATCTTAACGCCGCTAGCGCTGTTTTATCTGCTAAATAGTCAGTCGACGCCCGCAAGCGGCATTTAACAAACTCAACTAGTAAGTCGAAATGTGCTCTTCGCTTTCAGTTCCATCAAGGACTTCTGCATCATCAGCAGTTGCTACTGCGACATCATCATTCTCGCTAACGGCCATACCATCATTAGCATCGGCACTTGCAACGGCGACATCATCCGTGCTGTTTGCTGTTGCCACGCCGGTAGCGTTATTTTCTACTGGCGTCTGCGCGTCAGCGGTTGGTTCAACGTCCATTGGCGCTTCTTCTTTTTTGCCGCAGGCGCTGACACTTAATGCTGCTGCTACCAAGCCTACTGTGAGCCAGTTTTTATAGGCTTTATTTTTAATAGCCATTTTTTTCTCCATAATGAGTCTTTAGTTTATTAATCTTTATAAAATTCATCACTTTATTGCATCAGCCAATTGCTATGTCTTTCATTGATAACGTATGAGATAGCGTATGAATTGACCGTCTTAGCGCCCACTATACTCACGATTGACCACGACTACCTTAGCAGTTGCAGCGCAGTTCTGTTAAAAATACGTAACAGACAGCATACTTTTTTATCTCCCATTACTTATAAACGCTATAAAAAGTTAAAAACCTTAAAATACAACATAAGAAAACTCCGCAGTGCTTGCTAAACGGTAGTTATTCACAAAATCGACTTTACTATCGTCCTCATCTCCTCTATGTTAAATAGCAGAGCGCCATTAGAGCGCTAAACGATATTTTTTAGATTATTGATGATAAAAGGACGTTAATTTATGACGCAATCGAATACCACAGATGTAACCGCCTATATGCGGACGGTCGGTAAGCAAGCGCGCGCGGCATCACGAGCATTAGCTGCGGCCAATACTGGCGATAAGAATTCGGCGCTGATGGCAATCTATGATGCGTTAAAAAGCGCCAAAGCTGATATTTTAGCGGCCAATAAAATCGATATGGATAAGGGGCAAAAAAACGACTTGGACGCTGCCTTACTCGATCGTCTAGAGCTAAACGATGCACGCTTCGATGGTATGCTGCAAGGGTTAAAAGACGTGGCGGCATTGCCTGACCCTATCGGTGAAGTGACCGACATGACTTATCGTCCATCAGGTATTCATTTAGGCAAAATGCGTGTGCCACTCGGGGTAGTCGGGATGATTTATGAGTCGCGTCCCAACGTTACCTTGGAAGCGGCTTCGCTGGCGCTAAAATCTGGTAACGCTATTATCTTGCGCGGTGGTTCTGAAGCCTTTGAATCCAATCAAGCGATTGCCAAATGCATTTTACAGGGTTTAAAAAAGGTCGGTCTCTCTGAGCATAGCGTACAAGTGTTAGAAACCACTGACCGCGCTGCCGTCGGCGAGCTGATTACCATGACGGACTATGTCGATGTGATCGTACCACGCGGCGGTAAAGGTTTGATTGAACGTATCAGCCGCGATGCCCGCGTCCCTGTGATTAAGCATTTAGATGGTAATTGTCATACCTTTATCGATAGCGATGCCGATGCAGACACGGCGATTAAAGTCAGCGTTAATGCCAAGACCCACCGCTACGGTACCTGTAATACCATGGAGACGCTATTGGTCGATGAATCAATCGCAGCCGAACTATTACCAAAAATTGCTGAAGCCATCGTAACAGCCGATGACGCCATGCAACTGCGCCTCGATGAGAAGTCACAGGCGATTTTAAATGACAATGTTACCCTGCAAGGTCATTTATCCGCAGCCACCAGCGAGGACTGGGACACCGAATATCTTGCGCCTATCTTGGCAGTCAAGGTGGTAACGGGTATCGATGAAGCGATTGAACATATCAACACTCACGGCAGCCACCATACCGACGTCATCATTACCGACAATTACACCAAGTCACAGCGCTTTATCCGCGAAGTCGATTCGGCAAGCGTGATGATTAACGCCTCGAGCCGTTTTGCCGATGGCTTTGAGTACGGACTTGGGGCGGAAATCGGTATCTCAACCGATAAAATCCATGCCCGTGGACCGGTTGGGCTTGAGGGCTTGACCTCGCAAAAATGGATTGTTTACGGTCACGGCGAAACACGCGCCTAGGGCATTATGGCTGCACTATAATTTATTGGCCAATTCGAGTATAATCTTAAATAACGTCAGCTTAATTGCTGGCGTTTTTTTATTATTGATAAATATGCTATATATGGCATATAAAAATTATTTTGCTGAATAGAACCACGCTATAGGAAGCCGTGCCCATGCAAAGTGGCAAAATTAAACACTGGAATGCTGACAAAGGCTATGGCTTTATCGAAGTAGACAATCAAGATGAAGATGTCTTCTTTCATATCAGCAGCGTGCGCTTATTGCAGCCAATAAGCGAGGGTCAACGTGTCTATTTTAACAGTCAGCGTAATGATAAAAACCAATTACGCGCCACCGAAGTCACCTCTAACGAATTAAGTATTTTAGAAACGACAGACGCAAAAACGCCGCTAGCAAATGCAATCAATCATCATGCAAAAAATACGCATACAAATAACGCTAGCTATCATCGAAAAAACCAGTCAAAAAATAACCAAAGCAAGCCACATAAAAAAACTGGCTTATCTACTTTACTAAGTTTTATCGCTCTTATTGCCGTGACGGTTTTTTTCTTTGGAGATTTGACGTCTAGTTTTTTTGCAGACAGCACGCCAGCAACGTCTATAACGCAGACAGCCCCTAAAACATCTAGCCCTGATACAGCGGCCACAGCAGCTATCACGGGTGACGCGCAAATTGACCAAACACTGGCGCTGATTCAGCAAGGTGGCCCGTTTCCTTATCCGAATAAAGATGGCACCACCTTTTATAATCGCGAAGGCAAATTGCCTGCCCAGTCGCAAGGCTATTATCGCGAATATACCGTGCCGACGCCCGGCGTTTCGCATCGCGGCGCACAGCGTATTGTCACCGGCGGTCATCCGCCAACCGTCTATTATTTGACCGTCGACCATTACGACAGCTTTAGACCATTGCAGGTGAGATGATATGAACCAAGCGATTTACTATATTAAAAAAAATGACGTTAACCAAAACGCTATTGCTCAAAAAGACGAAGCGTTTATTAATGCCATTCCGAAGCATGCGATTAACATTCCAATTGGCGATGTTTTGAATAAAGAAACGCTGCTAAATAGCTTAGCGACAGCCGCCAATTTTCCCAGCTATTTTGCCCATAATTGGGACAGCGCTTGGGACTGTTTGACCGATAGTGATATCACAGATTTCACGCTTTACTTAAATGCGGTAGAAAAAATCAACAGCGAGGACTTTAATGCCTTTAAGCGCCTGATCGAAGACGCCTATAAAGATTTTGGCAAACCGCAATTATGGATTATTGAGGCGTCAGACGATACCTACGCATAGCAAAACGAGCAGAACCTAAATTCGAGATAAAGCCAGTTTTATCCCGAATTTAGGTGAATTCATATTTAGAGAAAGGATGAACTTATGGAAGTAACATTAAACGGATATTACACCCTGATTTTTGCCACATTGGTGCTGTTATTAGGGCGCTTTTTGGTTAAAAAAATTAAGTTTTTGGAAGACTTTAATATCCCAGAACCCGTGGCTGGTGGCTTGATTGCTGCTGTGATTGTTTATGCCCTTAATTTGATTTGGGGTTATAGCTTTAACTTTCACCAAGGCCTACAAACAGCAACCATGCTGATGTTCTTTGCCTCTATCGGACTTAGCGCCGACTTTGGACGGCTGAAAGCAGGTGGTACGCCTTTATTAATTTTTACTATTGTCGTCTCGGTCTTTATTATTTTACAAGACGTGGTTGGGGTAGCGATGGCCAGCGTACTAGGTCTTGATCCGCTGCTCGGCTTGGTGACTGGCTCTATCGCTCTAACAGGCGGCCATGGTACCGCAGGCGCGTGGGGCGTTGTGTTAGAAGAACAATACAATGTCGTTGGTGCCACCACTCTTGGTATTGCTGTTGCTACCTATGGTTTGGTTGCAGGTGGTCTGGTTGGTGGTCCTGTTGCACGCCGATTGATCAATAAAATGGGTCTTAAACCGACCCCTGTTAATCCCAATCAAAGCGACGTCGAAAAGCTTGCTGGCAAGCAGTCGTTATATAGTACCAAGCACAGCGAAGATGGCGATCATCGCCATGAAGAGATGTTTGAAAAACCTGATAATATCCGTCTGATTACCGCCTCTTCAACGATTGAGTCATTGGCTTTGTTTGCAGGGGCGCTGGCGTTTGCAGACATCATGACATTGGTTGCAGCAGATACTGCGTTTGAGCTGCCCACCTTCGTTTGGGCATTAGCAGGCGGCGTTATCATTCGTAATGCCTTAACCATGGTATTCAATTTTGATATGTTCGACCGTGCTATCGACGTGATTGGTAATGCGTCATTAAGTCTATTTTTAGCCATGGCGCTGCTATCGCTAAAACTATGGGAGTTAACAGATTTGGCGGGTCCTGTATTGATTATCTTAGTCGTGCAGACTTTAGTCATGATTGGTTATGCTTATTTTGTTACCTTTAGAATCATGGGTAAAGACTATGATGCCGCTGTTTTGGCAGCTGGACACTCAGGTTTTGGTATGGGCGCGACACCAACGGCGATTGCCAATATGCAGGCAGTGACCGATCGCTACTTGCCATCACCGAAAGCGTTTTTGATTGTACCGATGGTTGGTGCCTTCTTTGTCGATATCGTTAACGCGACTATTTTGCAGATATTTACCAAGTTGCCGTTTTGATAAAGAAGATATAAATCAGAAATTTTGATTAAATAAATTTAGATAAACCCCGATTATAAAAATATAATCGGGGTTTTTTTGGGTTTTTTATATGAGCAAAATGGGCCGTTAACAGCGTCTAACACAACAATTACGCAATTTATAATGACACCACAACCATTAGCCGTTATCAATAACCTATAAAAATATTGAGGCCTATTATGTTAATGGTTGCAGTGATTCTTGTGGTAACAGGCGCTCTAATTATTGGGGCGCTTTGGGGGCTTTACGG
Organism: Psychrobacter sp. Sarcosine-02u-2; assembly: GCF_002836335.1. Taxonomy (NCBI): domain Bacteria; kingdom Pseudomonadati; phylum Pseudomonadota; class Gammaproteobacteria; order Moraxellales; family Moraxellaceae; genus Psychrobacter; species Psychrobacter sp. Sarcosine-02u-2. Next base: position 8,412 of record NZ_PJBX01000117.1, read on the forward strand.
CCGCTTACCTAGCTGGCTTGAAGGTAATTTACTGGCGCTCGCTGGCGGCGCGCTGATGATATCGGTCGTCATCGAACTGATACAGCCAGCGGTGACTGACAGCGGCGTTTGGGTGGCAGCGGCCTTTGCCATGCTAGGCGCAGTGGTATTTGCGAGTGTCGATTATCTACTCGATGAAAAGCTCAACGCCGATGGCGGCTCAGGACTACTGGCAGCCATCACCCTCGATGGCATACCAGAAAACCTAGCGCTGGGTGTAGCATTGATCAGCGGCAACGTCATGCAAGTAGCGGCGCTGGCGGGCTCTATCCTGTTATCCAACTTACCAGAGGCAGCAGGTGGTGCCAAAGAAATGCGCCGCAACGGTGCCAGCAATAAAAAAGTGCTCATGCTTTGGATTGGGGCTGCAATTTTATTATCGCTGGCGGCTATCCTAGGCAAGGTGCTGCTAAAAAATGTCGATGACGCCATCATCAGCGCCATCAACTGTTTTGCGGCAGGGGCAGTTATTGCTTCTTTAGCAACCGAGGTCTTCCCAACCGCCTTTAAACGCAGCAACCATTGGGCAGGTATTAGTGCCACCGTTGGCCTCATCTTAGCACTGGCACTAAATCAGCTTGGCGGTTAAAAGGTGGGTTAAATATTTATGCGTTAGTAAGCTATATTGTGCAATAGATTTATCACAATGATGAATTTTACAGTTTAGTACTGTATAGACGGTTTAGTTCGTATAAACTGACTTCCTAATAAATAAACGTCAGCGCAACAAAAAACTGCCTAGCCATTAAGCTAAGCGGTTTTTTATATCTACTTATAAAACCAATTATTAATCAGAAATTACTGATTTTTAGCATAAACAGGAAGCTCTTTACAGATCGCTTCTACTTTACCGCGTACTTCAGCAGCAACTTTTTCATCACCGCGGCTATCTAGGACGTCACAAATCCAACCAGCCAAGTCGCCAGCTTGTGCTTCGTTAAAGCCGCGCGTGGTAATCGCTGGCGTACCGATACGGATACCTGAGGTAACAAATGGCGATTTTGGATCGTTTGGTACGGCGTTTTTATTCACGGTAATGTGCGCATTACCAAGCCATTTATCGGCTTCTTTACCCGTCATTTCTTGCTTGACTAGGCTGATAAGCATCAAGTGATTTTCAGTACCGCCAGAGATGATCTCATAGCCGCGGTCTTGAATCACTTTTGCCATTGCTTTGGCGTTTTTAACCACTTGCTGCTGATAAGTTTTGAAGTTGTCTTCTAACGCTTCTTTAAAGCAAACCGCTTTTGCCGCGATGACGTGCATGAGCGGGCCGCCTTGATTGCCTGGGAAGACAGCAGAGTTTAGCTTTTTCGCCAATTCTTCATCACGTGCTAAAATCATACCTGAACGTGGGCCACGCAAGGTTTTGTGCGTGGTAGTCGTGACCACATCGGCAAATGGTACTGGGTTTGGATAAACACCACCTGCGACCAAACCAGCAACGTGTGCCATATCTACTAAAAGGTACGCGCCAACTTCATCAGCGATATCACGGAAACGCTGCCAATCGACCACTTGCGAATAGGCTGAGAAACCAGCAATAATCATCTTAGGCTTGTGCTCTTTTGCCAAACGCTCAACTTCGTCATAATCGATCAGACCAGTTTCTTCAACCAAACCATACTGTACGGCGTTGTAGTTTAGACCTGAGAAGTTGATATGCGCGCCATGTGTCAAGTGACCACCAGCGTCTAGGCTCATGCCAAGGACGGTGTCATTGGCGTCTAATAACGCTAAGAAAACAGCCGAGTTTGCTTGGCTACCAGAATGCGGCTGAACGTTGACGTATTCTGCACCAAACAATTCTTTTGCACGGTCGATGGCCAATTGTTCGACCACATCAACGTGCTCACAACCACCATAATAACGCTTACCAGGATAGCCTTCAGCGTATTTATTGGTCAGGTCAGTGCCTTGGGCTTCCATCACTGCTTGTGAGCAGTAGTTTTCTGAAGCGATAAGCTCGATGTGGTTTTCTTGACGCACGCTTTCAGCGGCCATGGCTTCAGCAAGTACTGGATCAAACTCTTTGATAGAAATATCTTTAAACATAGTGATGTCCTAGGTAGTGGCTATCGTTAATGGTGATGCTCATTGAAAAGAGGCGAGTAATAAAAGAAGGTAAAATTGGCAAGCGCAGGCAATTGGCCTGTTAAAAACTTGTCCAAATCAGCAATAAAATCGGTGCGCAGAAGGGCATCGACATCATCGCTATAGCTTAAGTGTAGCATGAAACTTTGTGCGATGAGCGCAAAAAAATCTCACGGAAAGCTGAGAGATTTAAATGGCGTTATTAGAGAAATAAATGCGCAATAAAATAAATGACTTACTGATTTTGTATATCAGCTTTTATTGTAATTATTTAATCACTCTTGGACAAAAAAGCCGCTAAAAAAGTCTCACTAATCAGGATTTTACGCCCGTACCAGTCATATAGCGTCTGCCGTTGCCAGCCGTCTGCCGTCTTTTCGATAGAACGTTGATTGGGTAAAGTACGGCGGCGCTTAAACAACACATAGCCAATCGGCGTACCTTTTAGCTGCTGTAAACGGCGAGCGCGCCCCTTCAAACTTGCTAGCGGGAAAATGCTTTGTGCTTGTACCCATGGCTGCTCATTATCGCCATATAGCTGCGACTCGCGTACCCACGCCAATAACGGACGGTTTAACGCCGCGCCTTGCAAACCTAATTGCTTTTTTTGCGCCAAGGATAATAACCGATAACCTTCAAAACTGCGCTCGACGCGTAACGGCTGCCCTGCTTTTACTTCGAGCATGGCCGTCAGCGACCCTTCGGTATTGAGAAAATCTATTAGCTCACTGGGAGCGGATGATGGAGCAGAACGAGAAAAATGAGGAATCATAGTTTACAGCTGATAGAAAAGTATTAGGTAGGAAGTCATTGGGCAAAGATTAGCAAAAAAATGATCGAGGATTAATCAGTACTATCAAACGTTGGCATGTTATCAATATTAAAGGGCAATGCTGCAAAGGCTTGCTTACGATATTGCGCCATATGCATGCGGTCTTTTACACAGAAATTACTAATCGCCGGGACAAAACGCCCATCGTAAATACGGTGCAACGAGTGAGTTTTGGTCGGAACAAAACCTCGGACTAATTTGTGCTCACCTTGGGTACCGGGGTCAAAATACGTCAAACCTTGCTCAATCGCAAACTCGATACCTTGATAATAGCACAGCTCAAAGTGTAGGCTATCATACTCAGCGAGCGCGCCCCAATAACGACCATAAAGCGTGGCGTCTTGGCTATTGGGTTTATCATAAAAAAACAAACTGCTAGCGATAATTTCACCATTGGCGTCAAGCGCTTGCGCCAGCATCAAATGTTCAGGCAGGCTAGCAGCCAGTCTTTTAAAAAAATCTAGCGTTAAATAAGGCTGCTGCCCACGTACCGCGTAGGTCATCACATAACAATGATAAAACGTCTGCCAATCCTCTGCAGTGATAGCAACCCCGCATTTACGCTGGCAAATGATGCCTTGCTCGGCAACTTTACGCCGCTCAGCACGCACGGTTTTGCGTTTTTTGGCTCTAAAGGTTGCCAAAAATGCCTCGAAGTCGGCAAATTGTTTATTGTTTTGACTGACATTTTTATTTTGCCATAAAAACTGGCAGCCCTGCCGCTCAAGTATCGGTAGCTCAATCGGTTCTACTGTACCGCTATTTTTTTGATTATTAAGCGCCATTTCTATATCGGTATCAGTCGGCATTGACGCGTTAGCAATAGCCGCCATCTTAGACGTCACAAACAAACCATGCCAGCTAGAGGCCTCTACTTGCTGCGCGATATCATCAACGCCTGCGATAGCTGTTTTTAAAATATCTGCGTTTAGCGCCTCACCTGCTGCTAGCCACAGACGTTGGCCAGTCACGGGTGTATAAGGCGCGCTAGTCACCAAACGCGGATAATAATCAAGACCATACTGCGCATAAGCTTGTGCCCACGCATGGTCAAAAACGAACTCGCCTTGATGATGCCCTTTAATAAAAACCGGCATAACCGCAACAGGCTGCCCTATTGGTTCTGAAGAAAGCAGCATTGGCTGCGCAGCATTACTTTTATCATCATTCGCATTATTATCAATAACGCCATCTGTCTCATTTGGCCGATGGATTAAGACATAAATCGGCAACCAACCTGCTTGCTCACCAATTGCGCCTGTATCACTAAGTGCTTGCCAAAACTCAAATGTCATAAAAGGCGTATCTGGCGTTTGCCAACGCGCCATATCCTGCCAGCTATTATCACTGAGTAACGCATATTGTAAATTCATCATCACCACGCTATTTTTAGAATTTTTTCTTAAGCTCATTTATTTCTATCGTTTAGCCTAGCAAATACCAGCGCGTTTGCTGTCACAATTTGCAAAAAAGTAAAAATTATCTGGCACTAAAATACTTTTATGAAGAAGGTTTATAAACAAAGGCGCATAAAAATGCCATACGGATAGATTACTAAGTCTTTTATTGATAGGACGTAGGATTGAATGTTGCTAGCGTTAGTATGTTAAAAACAGATACTCTAAAAAAGCTAATTTAAAAATAGATACTTTGAAGTATGTAGACTATTTCAACATTGATAAGCTCATCATTTCACAAACAAGCTTACAAAGTGAAAAAAGGCACTAAAAGCGCGCTAATTACACGCAAAAGATGATATTGAAGGCGAGGACTGGTAGAATAAGGCTATTATTAGCTTAATATAATTCAGATACATAGGGTATGAGCGAAAATAGTATACTTAGTTCAATATACAACATTGACATCATATCAGATTTATAGTGGATCAACTATAATATAGCGTCAGCCATTCGCGCTCAGATCATTGTAAATCATGAGTATTGAGTCGCTGGTTTGCATAAATTTTTAGCAACGGTCTTTTGAGTGTGACCTTTTATAATGTTTTATAATCACTCTTTAATAAAGCTGGTACTTGATCGAGCGCCTGCTTTATAAAGACGAATAAACGCAAATGGCTGGCGACGAAACTTTCTCGCCGTCATACTCGCTCAAGAATGGCACTAAAAGACGACTGATGTATTTGGACCTCGATTGAACCTCGAACCAACCCCGTAGACCATTATGGTATAAGGGCTGTATAAAGCTATTAAATGATACCGCAGCCTTATTAACCTCATTAATGACAACAAGGAATAATCTACTAACATGTCAAAAATTATTTATACAAAAACTGACGAAGCCCCAGCGCTTGCCACCTTATCATTTTTGCCGATTGTAAAAGCATTTGCCCAGACAGCAGGCGTCGACGTTGAAACCAGTGATATCTCGGTCGCGGCGCGTGTGTTGGCTGAATTTCCAGAATACTTAACCGAAGAGCAGCGCGTTCCAAATAACTTAGAAGCGCTTGGCAAATTGACTCAAGATCCAAACGCCAATATCATCAAACTACCAAATATCAGTGCCTCTGTACAGCAGCTAAAAGCGGCTATCAAAGAGCTACAAGGTAAAGGCTACGCGATTCCTGACTTTCCAGACGAGCCAAAAAACGCAGAAGAAGAAGAAATCCGTCGCCGTTATGGCAAAAGCTTAGGCAGCTCGGTCAACCCTGTATTACGTGAAGGTAACTCAGACCGCCGCGCGCCAAAAGCAGTCAAAAACTACGCGCGTAAACATCCGCACTCGATGGGCGAATGGAAGCAGTGGTCACAGACTCACGTTTCGCACATGCATAGCGGCGACTTTTATGACGGCGAGCAATCGATGACCTTGGATAAAGCGCGTACCGTGCGTATGGAGCTGTTGCTCGAAGACGGTACGACCAAGGTATTAAAACCAAAGATTGCCTTGCTTGATAAAGAAGTCATCGACTTGATGTTTATGAGCAAAAAAGCGCTGCTTGATTTCTATGAGCGTGAAATGGAAGATTGCCGCGAAGCCGGTATTTTATTCTCATTACACGTAAAAGCCACGATGATGAAGGTATCACACCCTATCGTCTTCGGTCACGCGGTGCGCATTTATTATAAAGACGCCTTCCAAAAACATGGCGCGTTATTTGATGAGCTAGGTATTAACGTCAATAACGGTATGGCAAGCTTGTACGAAAAAATCACCGAATTGCCAGCCAGCTTACGTGAAGAGATTGAGCGCGACCTCCATGCCTGCCAAGTACACCGTCCGCGTCTAGCGATGGTTGACTCTTCAAAAGGTATCACCAACTTCCATTCTCCAAGTGACGTGATTGTCGATGCTTCAATGCCCGCAATGATTCGTAATGGCGGTAAAATGTGGGGCGCTGATGGTAAATTATATGACTGTAAAGCGGTCATGCCTGAATCGACCTTTGCGCGTATTTACCAAGAAATGATTAATTTCTGTAAGTGGCATGGTAACTTTGACCCAACCACCATGGGTACGGTGCCAAACGTAGGTTTGATGGCGCAAAAAGCGGAAGAATACGGCTCGCACGACAAAACCTTTGAATCTAGCGACAATGGTATCGCACGTATCGTCGATATCGACTCAGGCGAAGTCTTACTTGAGCAGCGTGTTGAAAAAGGTGATATCTGGCGCATGTGTCAGACCAAAGATGACCCTATCCAAGATTGGGTGAAGCTTGCTGTTCGCCGTGCGCGCGAATCAGATACGCCGGTTATTTTCTGGCTCGACCCATACCGTCCGCACGAAAACGAGCTGATTAAAAAGGTTAAAACCTACCTAAAAGATCATGACACCAACGGTCTGCACATCGAAATCATGTCACAAGTTCGCGCCATGCGTTATACCCTAGAGCGCGTTGCCCGTGGTTTAGATACGATTTCTGCGACTGGTAATATTTTGCGTGATTATCTGACTGATTTGTTCCCGATTTTAGAATTGGGCACCAGTGCGAAAATGCTGTCAGTTGTGCCACTAATGAAAGGCGGCGGTTTGTTCGAAACAGGTGCAGGCGGTTCAGCACCGAAGCACGTACAGCAGCTCCTCGAAGAAAACCACCTACGTTGGGATTCTCTCGGTGAGTTCCTAGCCTTGACCGAATCTTTAGAGCATTTGGCGAAAAATGATGATAATGCCAAAGCGAAAGTATTGGCAGACGCCCTTGATAGAGCCACCGAAACACTACTGTTAAATGACAAATCGCCATCACGTAAAACTGGCGAGCTTGATAACCGTGGTAGTCATTTCTATCTGGCAAAATACTGGGCAGAAGAACTGGCTGCTCAAGATGAAAATAGCGAGCTAAAAGCACAGTTTGCGCCGCTGGCCCAAAAACTTGAAGAAAATGAAGCCGCTATCGTTGAGCAGCTGAATGAAGTTCAAGGTAAGTCGATGGATCTAAAAGGCTACTATTTAGCAGATGAAGCGTTGGCTGAAAAAGCCATGCGTCCAAGTCCGTTATTCAATGAAGCTATTGCTTCATTGTCATAAATGCTTGGTTGCAAATAAGATAAAGCTGGCTGAACAAGCTTTATTAAAGTCAGTTTAAAACAAACGCCCCAATAGTCCTAGGCTATTGGGGCGTTTTTATAGGTTCTGTGCTGCTTAAAACGTTCAAAGCAAACACCTACACCAATGTTTTATATGAAGCGCCCTACTGCTATGGTTAGATGACGCTCAATGTTAAAATTATTTTTGAGCATTTACTGGGCCTAAGACTAAGCATAATACTGAGCGTATGGATGAAATCTTATGATACTAGAAAAAATAACAACCGCCAGAGGAACTCTTTTTATTTATATCCTCACTGGCAGTATATGGTATTTACTGACGCATTTTTTACCGGACAATAGGTGGCGCGATATATTTACTATCGGCCTTGCCTTCTTGTTTTGCGGGATTTTTATGTGGTCGCTTTTTAGCACCTTGCAGCGCATCTATGGCGATGATGGCAATTTATGGAAAGAGCTTGCGATGACAACGCTTAATGTCTTTTTATTTTTGCTTACCTTTTCGGCACTTTATTACGAAGTCGGCATCGTCGACACCACGCTCGACGGCAATCCCATTTCGCAAGATTTTTGGGCGTGCTGCTACTATGCTGTCGTCACTTTCACTTCAACAGGCTATGGTGATTTTCGGCCACAAGGCATGACTCGGGTTTTTGCAAGTTTACAGGCGTTGATTGGCTACTTAGTGCTCGGTTTAATGGCTTCAACCAGCTTATCGGTGGTCAAATGGACAGCGAATGGTAGCGGTAAAAGTCGTGGTAAAAATGACAGTTAAATTGAAATTCAATAATCAGTATAAAAACCCATAAGCACAAAAAAAACCATCTATAAAAATATAGATGGTTTATTGTTTACGCTATAAATTATAAAATCACATGCTATAAAGCCCTTACACATCCATATGCTTAATAATGGCTTTGCCAAACTCCGAGCTACTGAGCAAAATAGCATCTGGCATCAAACGCTCAAAGTCATAAGTGACGGTTTTGTTTTTAATCGCGCCTTTGATACCTGCGATAACAAGGTCGGCTGCTTCTATCCAACCCATATCGCGCAGCATCATCTCTGCCGATAGAATCAACGAACCTGGATTGACCTTATCTTGACCAGCATATTTAGGCGCTGTGCCGTGGGTAGCTTCATAAACAGCGATTGAGCCGCCCTTATTGGCACCCGGCGCGATACCGATACCGCCAACTTCAGCAGCAAGCGCATCAGAGATATAATCACCGTTTAAGTTCAAGGTTGCAACGACTGAATACTCAGCAGGGCGCATCAGGATTTGCTGCAGAAAAGCATCAGCTATGACGTCTTTGATAATAATATCATTACCAGTTTTTGGGTTTTTCATCGTCATCCAAGGTCCACCATCGAGCAGCTCCGCACCAAAACGTTCAGCGGCAAGCTCATAGCCCCATTCTTTAAACGCGCCTTCGGTAAACTTCATGATATTACCTTTGTGCACGAGAGTGACGCTCGGTAAGTCATTATCGATGGCATGCTGGATAGCTTTACGTACCAAACGCTGCGAGCCTTCTTTTGATACAGGCTTGATGCCGATACCGCAGTCATCTGAGAAGCGGATTTTGGTCACCCCCATCTCTTCCTTTAGGAATTTAATAACTTTTTTGGCGTCATCACTGCCCGCTTTCCACTCGATACCAGCATAAATATCTTCTGAGTTTTCGCGAAAAATCACCATATCAGTCAGCTCTGGGCTATGTACAGGGCTTGGTACACCTTCAAACCAACGTACGGGACGCTGACAGACGTACAGGTCAAGCTCTTGCCGTAATGCAACGTTTAATGACCGCATACCGCCGCCAACTGGCGTGGTGAGAGGCCCTTTAATACTTATGACATACTCGCGCAAAATCTCCAGCGTTTCGGTCGGCATGTATTCGCCGTCGTAAATCTTAGAAGCTTTTTCGCCGCAATAAACTTCCATCCAAACGATCGATTTTTTGCCTTGATAGGCTTTTGCTACGGCGGCATCGACGACTTTAATCATCACCGGCGTGATATCGACGCCAATGCCATCGCCTTCGATAAAGGGAATAATCGGATGATTAGGGACATTTAGGGACAGATCAGCGTTGACGGTTATTTTTGCGCCGTCTCTTGGGACGATAACTTTATCATAGGGCATGGGATCAAACTCCTTTTATACTTATATATTGGTTGCGCCAGTTTCCTTGGCGTTCTGTTATGCTAGCTAAAACATTTTGGCTTTAAAATGGCAGTATGCTAGCGAGTTAAATACCAACCATTTACGTAAAATCCCCCTAAGCCAATAGGTTTAAAAATATGTTAGAGAGTTATTTTAAAAATCCTATTTTTTGCCATTATTTCTATGACTAAAGCACCAAAGTTGCGTAAAGCAAAAATGTTGATTGTTATAATCTCTATCAGATTAATGACATAAAAATATCACCATTTACCTTAAATAGTGTACTAACATAAAAGCATGACTGATAATTTTTCTTTTGCATACGACAGTTTTACCAATCAATATTATAAATACCACAATGCTAACAAGGTTATCTTTTAACCACAATCCGTTTTTTACTTTTGCGTAAAAATATTTTAGACTGCCGTGCACGCCATTTGTTAACCATGTTGTAGCTATCAATTTATTTTTGGGAAATGCCATTTTATGTCGACCTCTAGCCTAGTTTTATTCAACAAACCTTACGGCGTCCAAAGTCAATTTCGTGATGACAGCAATAATGACCACACCACCCTTTCGCAGTATTTTACTGACAAATCGCTGCGCGTTGCCGGCCGACTTGATGCCACCTCAGAAGGCTTGCTGATTTTGACCAGTGACGGACGGGTAAATAAAGCCATTACTCAGCCTCCGTCAGCCAAGAACTTCGCCCAAAACAAGCAAAAACAAGGGAAGACTTATTTGGTACAAGTCGAAGGTTTGGTAAGCGCGGCTCAACTAGAGCAATTGACGGCGGGAGTACATTTAAAAGATGGCAAAACCTTACCAGCAGTTGCACGACTGGTTGAGGAAGGTGATTTGCCGATTGACTTATGGCAACGTAATCCGCCCATTCGCGAGCGTAAAAACGTGCCGACCTCATGGCTTATGCTAACCATTTATGAGGGCAAAAATCGCCAAGTAAGACGCATGACCGCTCATGTGGGACTGCCTTGCTTGCGTCTGATTCGTTGGTCGGTGGCAGGATTTGAGCTTGGTTCGCTTGGCGTTGGTGAGTTTGTGCGTATTCACCTAAATAGTGAGCGCTGTCGGCAGTTAGGGATTGTCGATTAGATTAGCGTGGCAAATTAAACCTTATCCGCTTATATGAGCCAATTTTGCTCTGATTTAAATATTACGACTTATTAAACGGCGCGTCTCGAACGCGTAAGGTTTATCTGTTAAGATGCAAAACTGCGCTGACTTGCCAACCTTGCCGTATTTTCGCGTTTTATATCGCCGTATTTTCGCGTTTTATATCGGTTTAAATTTGGCCATTATTTATCTTGTTTTCTGTCTTATTTTTCGTTGAGCCTGTTTCCTGTTTTTTTGATAGTAAGGATATATCATGATTGCCTCTCGTCATTTTGCTTTGTTTGCTACCAGTGTGGCTACTACCCTGCTGCTAAGCGCTTGCCAGCCAGCAACTGAGGATAATGAGGTAATGCCAATAGAAAAGGTCACTCAAGCCACTAATGAACCATCTGAAACAGCTCCCGAGGTTGCCCATGCTGAGCACGACATGGCTGCCAATGATGAGGCAGTAAACGCTGAAAAAATGTCAGATACGCTGAAAGACTACACTAAAGCTATGACCAGTATGCATAATGAAATGATGGTTGGCATGGGTTATAACGATCCTGATACCGCCTTCGCCAAAGGCATGCTCGGCCATCATCGCGGTGCGGTAGATATGGCAAAAATCGAGCTAAAGTACGGCACTGATGAAACCATGCGTAAACTTGCACAAGACATCATCGACTCACAGCAGCTTGAGATTGATATTCTTAATAAATGGCTCGCAAGCCATCCTGATGCGCCCAAGCCAAAACCCAATACCGAAGCCATACAAGAAGCGTATGCAAAGGGAATGAATACCATGCATAGCGATATGATGCTCGGTATTGCTGAGCCTGTCGCTGATATGGCATTTGCGCGCGGTATGTTGCCACATCATCGCGGCGCGGTGGACATGGCAAAGGTACAGCTCCAATACGGTACCGATGAAGAAATGCGCAAATTGGCACAAGACATTATCGATGCTCAGCAGCCTGAGATTGAGCTGATGCAAAGCTGGATTGCGGCAAATAAAGCGCCTGACACAGCGATTACAGACTCCGATAAAGCTGTTATCAATGATGAAGCAAATAATAAAGAAGCGATCAAAGAAACCACTAAAGCGACAAGTTAAACAGCTATAAACTCTTAACTATTGCTTATAGCACTCCGAATATTAAAAATATAAACCCTTGCTAAGCTGCGTACTTAACAAGGGTTTTTAATGTCTTCACGCTTTATTATTTATCTATTCACTTTGATAGCGTGCTAGCGCATTTAGCCATGTATCTTCAGTATTGGCATACCCTACAGAGTTACTATCGTCTTCACAATCTGTACTCGCCCTTGCTAACCGTAAGCTGATGCTATGCGGGAAAACTTTTTCATTATAGTCATACGTATTATTATCCACCAAATCAGCTTTAGGCAAAACTTCAACTACCATTAGCTCATCACGGCGAAATAAATGACATTGCACAGCACGCGTGGCAGCACTAAACGTTGCTAATTGCTTAGTGTCTGCTTTGATACCGTCGATAGCGACAATGATGTCATGCGCTGAGATACCCGCCTTGGCAGCCGCACTATTACGGCTGACACGATTAACCTTTAATCCCAGCGGTGTCTCACTACAACGCATGCCCCACGGTATGTTTTTATCTGCCGTCTCTTTGGTGTTGGTATGAATCTTAATACCATTGGCCACTAGCAACGCCTCTAGTGGCAGCTCCTCTACGTCATTGACATAACGGCGCTCAAACTCTTCCCAATCTGCTAACGGCATAAATTGTCCGATAACTGCACCCATATCGGCGCTACTGATACCGATGCGTTTATTATCATTTTGTTTTGCTTGGCTATAAAATTCTTTAACCACATCAAATAAACGATAACGCCCATCGCTTTTTGCAAGCAGGGTCAAATCCAAGCATAACGCCACCAATGCGCCTTTGTTGTAATAACTGATACCTGCATTGCCGGTATTTTCATCATTGCGATACAGCTTAATCCAAGCGTCAAAGCTTGACTCGGCAACGCTTTGATGCGCACGTCCTGGGGTTTGATAGTAGCGATTGATTTGTTCGGCAAGCAATCTAAGATAGCTTCCTTTATCAATGACGCCTGACGCTTGCAACATAAAATCATCGATATAAGAGGTAAAACCTTCAAATACCCAAAGCAGCGGCGTAAAGGCTTCGCGGCGTAAATCCACATCTAGCATCACATCTGGACGCACGGTTTTGACCCACCACGCATGAAAATACTCGTGACTGCATAAGCCCAAAAAGCGTTGATAATCGGCACTTGGCACTTTTGGCTCATCAGCATTAGGCAAATCACGACGCGGGGTAATCAAACTGGTCGAGTTGATATGCTCAAGCCCGCCATAATCCTGCCCACTGGCAAAGGTCATAAAGGTATAATTGTTAAAGGGCGCATCGCCAAGCCAATCTAAATAAGTCTGACAGATTTGAGTAACATCTTGCCGCAAGCGTCCCATGTTAGCGCTATACTTACCTGAAAGATAAAAATGATGGCTAAGCGTCTGATGGCTATTATCTTGAATGATAAAATCAAAGTTATCTTGTTCGGCAAACTCAAACGGATGATCGATCAGCTCATGATAGCTGTCTGCTTGTAGAGTATATATTCGCAGCTTATCAATTTGCGACTGTACTGCCTCAAGTCCACACGCCAAGCGCACAAGACTAGCGTCTTTATCCGCTAAAAATGCAGCTGGCACGATTAAATCAACTTCTACCCCTTGTTGTTCTTGCCCATCAATCGCTAAGGCCAATGAGGTAAAATTGCCATACAAACGCTGCTGGTCGACATACGCCGTACGCACCGATAAATCATAACAATATACTTCATAATGAAGGCGTATACGTTGTGCTGCCCGCGCCTCTGGTAACTGCCATGTATTTTTATCTGTTTTTTGCGCGCGATACGTGTTGATTTGTTTATCGTTAGAAACGACTTGACTGTCTAAAATCTCATAATGCACTGCGGTTATATTACGGGCAAATTCACGCATTAAATAGCTACCCGGTATCCAGGCGGGCAACCATAAACTTGGCGCGTCGGTATTAGCGGTGAAAGTCAGCGCGACATCGACCAAATGCTCCAAAAACCGCGCAAAGTCGAATTGGTAAAAGACATGAGCGGTTGGCTGATTTAAATTATTAATCGGTGAGATTTGAGAAGATAAATTCATAAACGTTATTATCCTTATGTTTATGACTATGGTAGAAGCCATCATGCAAAAACGCAACTAGCAAACTTTAGCCTCTTACCTTTACCAACGGCCAAAACTGAAAAATCATATTTATTTACATTAATTCGCCCAATAATTGCTATTTTTTCGGATTTTAACCTTGAAACCGCTGGCAGGCATCGCAATTAAAGATGCTAACTGCTAAAGTTACCCTAATAAACTGATGATAATTGACTAATGACGTGGCTATTTGGCTGGCTGATTGGCTTTTTTAGGTTTATTGCAACCGTATTTAAATTTCAATAACGACATATTTAGGATAATTTATGACTACTATCGCAAAAGACACTGCCGTCAAGTTTAACTACACGCTAAAAGACGACGAAGGCAATATCCTTGACCAGTCTCCAGAAGGTCAACCGCTTGCGTATTTGCATGGCCATAGCAACATCATCCCAGGTCTTGAGCAACAACTAGAAGGCAAATCTGCTGGCGAAAGAGTCAATGCCGTTGTAGAGCCTGCTGATGGTTACGGTGAATACCAAGAACAAGCGGTACAACATGTACCACGCGAAAACTTCCAAGGCGTTGATGATATCCAGCCTGGTATGCAGTTTCAGTCAGAAGCTGGCGGTCAAGTGATGCTAGTAACTGTGACTGACGTAAACGATAAAGAAGTGACGGTTGATGCAAACCATCCGTTAGCTGGTAAGCGTTTGACGTTCGATGTAGAAATTCAAGAAGTACGCGCAGCCACTGAAGACGAGCTAAACCACGGCCATATCCATGGCGCTGGTGGCGTTGAGCACTAATATCTTCTTGAGTTTGGCGTAAAATTTTCAGACGATAAAATGCTTAGGCGAATAGTTAATTATTAATGAATAGTTATTGATAATGTTAGCGTCGTCTAGCTATAAAGGTCAGTAGAGCAATCTACTGACCTTTTTTTGGATAAGTTTTAGAGATTACAGACGTAACAAAGCCGCATAACAACAAGTATTATGCGGCTTTTATCACCAACCATCCATGTTAATGTTATCAGATACTTAATCCCGGAGCATCTTATAACGTACAGGCATCCAGCCTTATCTTCCCTAATCAGCAAACCACCTATCCCTGATGCGACCTTTGCGATACCAATCCCTAGTATCTATGAACCTTTTCGTTCAATCGTGCCGTACAGTTATAATCGCAGATTGGCATGAGGTAAGTAAGAGGTCTAAACGTCAATGCGTGTAAGCATATGCTTACACGCATTTTTATTGCCGATAATGACTGTTCAACAGTTGCAATCTTTATAGCTTTTCTTCTGGGCTAGCCTGCACCTTTGGATCAGCGCTAAGCATGATATAAGCCGCTTCCTTAATGAAGGCTTCATCCTCAGGTAGCTCAGGACGCTCGCTTTCTTTCATCTGACTGCGCTCTTCAAATTTTGCATCCATGGCCGCTTGATAAGTATTCCAATTGGCATAAGGACGCTCGCCCGTTGCAATTAGGCGTTTATTTTCGGCTTCCAATGAGCGTTTTTCTATCAGCTGCATTTTGGCGCGGCGACTATTGATATCAAGAGGAATCGGTTTTTTCTCATCTTCCATATTACGAATATCATTCAGCGTCGATAGATACACAAAGTGCGGGTTTTTCTGCTGACGGATTTTTGATTGCTGATTTAGCGTTGCTAAGGTATTGGCAGAGAATTTACCTTCAGGCTTATAAGGGGCAGTTTTAATCGTATCCCATGGTAAGGCTTTTTTCTGCGCGCGCTCGCCAAAAGTCGCATCATCGTAGATATTGACCAATTCAATATCAGGGACCACGCCTTTATTTTGCGTACTACCGCCAGTGACGCGGTAGAACTTACGCTGCGTGAGCGTCGCTGTACCCAAAGCCAAGCTGTCTAGCTGGATTTGCGCCGAACCTTTACCAGTCGTGGTGCTACCGACAACGAGGCCGCGACCGTAATCCTGAATCGCAGCAGCAAAGATTTCACTGGCAGAGGCAGAGGCTAAATTGGTCAAAACAACCACTTTGCCGTCATAAAGCTGTTCGCCGCCATCGTCATCGCGGTAGACTTGAATATTGCCACGATTGTCGCGAATTTGCACCAATGGGCCGCTTTTAATAAAGAAGCCGAGCATTTTGGCGACCTCATCGAGCGAGCCGCCTGGGTTATTACGTAAATCAACCACTAGACCGTCGATATTTTCTTTATTAAGCGCTTTAAGGGCTTTTTCGGTATCGTCACTGACACTACGGTACTCTTCACCATTGCGGCGCGCGCGATAGTTGAGATAAAAACTTGGTATCTCAAGCACACCGATACGTTTTGGCGTTTTATCGATATTGGGACGCTGTACTTCAACGACACGCTGTTTTACGCCCGACTCTTCTTGCTGAATAATATCGCGGACCACGGTTACATTACGGGCGCTGGTATCGGGCGTATTTGGTTGACGCACCTTAATGGTCACCGAGGTGCCGCGTTTACCGCGAATCAGACCGACGATTTCACGTGTTGACCAGCCAACCACATCAACCATATTCTCGCCGTCTTTGGCAATACCAATAATCAAATCATTGGGCTTAATCTGCCCAGATTTGGCTGCTGGGCCACCATCTACCAAAGTGACAATGCGGGTATAATCTGGGTTTTTACGGTCAGGACGGATAGAAACCCCGATGCCTTCTAATTGCAGACTCGATTGAATTTGCAGCTCATTGGCCTGAATTGGCGCATAATAATTACTGTGCGGGTCATAAGTGAGCATCGCCGTATTTAAGATGGTTTCCATGATTTCATCATCTTTTAGACGCGCAAGCTGCTCTTGCTGACGCGATAAGCGGTTGAGCAAAATCTCACTTGGCGTGCGCTCATCATTACGCAGCAAGTCTTGGCCGCGCGTAATATCAGGATTACTTAAAAAGACTTTCTCTTTCGCCTTTTCATCTTCTTGGCCTAAAGTAATACTCATCAACTGAAACTTCAGCTGACGCGTCCAATAGTCGCGCTGTTCTTTTTTGGTTTTAAAATGACTGAGCTTTTCGCGGTCAAGGACGATGCTATCTTCACTGGTTAAATCTATCTTGGTTTTCAGCAGTTGTTTTGATAGAGTAAAATATTCATTAGAGCGCTGACGGTAACGCTCAAAAATCGCCACTCCAGCCGATAGGTCGCCACGTTTTAGGCGCGCGGCAAATTCGTCGGCATATTTCTTCTTAAATTCATCGACATCAGATTGCAAAAACAAGGTATGGTTTGGATCGAGACTGTCAATATACATAGACAAAATCTCGCTACCCATGGCGCTATCGAGCGGCTGATTGAGATAATGGCTGCGATCCAGCAAGGCCGCTACTTGGCGAGTGGTAACCTGTTGCTCAGGGGTGGCTTTAAAGCCTGCTGTATTGCTATCAGCCACTGCGGTGCTGTAGCTTTGAGTGAGGATAAGACCAGCGACGCCCACTGACGCTGCACTGAGTAACCACTGTGCTGGTTGTTTTTTCATCGTATATACCTAATTATTTTAAGTTAAAAGTATGCTGAGTTGTTATTACCAATAGAGGGTAGTTATTAGACTATAAGCCAAAAAATGTCGCGATTTTTCACCCTATTATATTTACCATTAAACCATAGGTTACGCTAGCATTAAAAGCAGGCAAATATGGGATAATGATCTTAGAATAGGTCCTTATTTTCATTGTTAAAAATCAATCAATACTAGCACAGCTATAAATATACCACTGTCTCAATCTGTATAAACAATCTTACACGCGGTCTGGCTATTTTGTAGCGCATCCATTGTTGCATTTGGTTATAAGCGTGAATCATCTTGTTTAAACTTATGATTTAAACCTAATTTATTTAAGCCAAGCAAACCGCCATTATGCGCATCTTGCAATCACTGGCATAATATAAGGTAAAAGTGAGTAGCGCCAAACCGTCCGCAACAGAAAGATTATCCATAAGAAAAAACCGTCTCATCTCTAAGCTCTGTCTCGATTTGACTTATAATGTAGTACAAATGAGAAAACCACCCTCTAGCCTGATAAGGATTACGCAATGTACGGCGTTTTAATGATTGATATCGATAGTACCGCACTGACTGCTGAAGATGTCAGTTTAATCAAACAAGCACAAGTCGGCGGGGTGATATTATTTGCCCGCAATGTGGCAGATGCGGCGCAAGTGCGAGCCTTGTGTGACGATATCCGCCAGCACAATGCCGATTTATTGATTGGCGTCGATCAAGAAGGCGGCCGCGTTGCCAGATTACGTCAAGGTTTTACGCCATTACCGGCGATGGGCAGGCTCGGCGAATTATTTGACCAAGACCCTAGTCGCGCCTTGAGCCTTGCTTACGATTGTGGTTATTTGATGGCAGCAGAAGTATTGGCGGTCGGCATTGATTTGAGCTTTGCGCCGGTGCTCGATAGAGGCGGCATCAGCCAAGTGATCGGCGATCGCAGTTTTCATCAAAATCCGCAAGCCATTATCGCTTTAGCAAGCCAGTTCATGCGCGGTATGAAAGCGGCGGGTATGGCAACCACCGGTAAGCACTTTCCCGGTCATGGAGCCGTCGCGCCTGACTCGCATGTGGCAGAAGCAATCGATACACGTAGTTTAGATGAGATTATCAATAGCGACATGCAGCCGTTTGCGCAGACGCTGCCTTGGCTTGATGCCTTAATGCCGGCGCATGTGATTTTTTCACAAGTCGATAAAAAACCCGCTGGATTTTCAAAAATTTGGCTCAAAGACATCATTCGCAAACAGCTGAATTTTGATGGGGTTTTATTTTCTGATGATTTATCAATGGCTGGTGCGCAAGCTGCCGGTGATGTCAGCGCCCGCGTCAAAGCAGCAATTGAAGCAGGCTGCGATATTGCTCTTGTCTGTAATGATCGCGTTGCTGCTCACGAAGCCGCCAGAGCAGCCCAAGAGCTACCCTATCCTGACCAAAAACGTATCAAAGCCATGCGTGGGCAAATACCTGTTTGGCAGGGCGACCTTGAATCAACGAGCCAGCAGTTTGACTATTGGCAACAAGCAAAGGAAAATATCTTACAGACCTTTTTTGCCAGTCAAACGAAAGCACCTACTGAGTCAAAAGATCCAACCGCTTATAGATAATTCATTTAACCAAACCAGCTTTATTCCAGTCTTACTTGATGCAAGAAAAAACCGCACCTTAAACCTAAGATGCGGTCTTTTTAATATTAATACTAGCTATTTATAAATAAC
>NZ_PJBX01000118.1:0-27481 GCF_002836335.1 Psychrobacter sp. Sarcosine-02u-2
TACGAAGATCTGCTCAGCGCCTAACATTTTGGCACAAGCTGCTGATAACAACCCCACAGGACCCGCACCATAAATAGCTACGGTTGAACCTTTAGTAATATTGGCATTAGTCACGGCCTGCCAAGCAGTTGGTAAAATATCTGATAAAAATAAAACCTTCTCATCTGACAGTGAGCCATTTACTTTGAACGTATTAAAATTACCTTTAGGAACCCGTACAAATTCTGCTTGTCCACCAGGAATCCCACCATATAAATGGCTAAAACCAAATAAAGCAGCCGGTGGCGGAATTATTTTTTTATTAATAGCAGCGCCTGGGCCTGTATTTGTAGTCTCACAAGCGGACATTAGGTCATGCTGACAGAAAAAGCAGTTACCACATGCAATAACAAAAGGAATAACAACTCTATCGCCTTTTTTAACAGCAGTAACTTCAGAGCCTACTTCTTCAACCACACCCATAAACTCATGACCGAAGATATCGCCTTCCTCGGTTTTAGGTATTTTGCCACGATATAAGTGTAAATCTGAACCACAAATTGCAGTTGCAGTCACACGTAAAATAACATCATCTTTTTCTTGCAGTTTAGGCTCTGGGACATTGTCCACTCGCACATCTTTAGCACCATGATAAGTTAAAGCACGCATAATTTCTCCAGTTAAGTAAAGCTTGCAAAATCTCGATAAACCAATAATCTGTGATAATACAAGATAAAAGTTATTAGAATCAGTGGTTTATGATATCTAAGTTAAGTATTACTCAATTATATTAGCACCTTGAAAAACAAGATTTATAATCAACGTGTGTTAAAAAGGTTGCGTGTTGTAAGTGAAAAGTTGTAGTGGTCAACTAATTTAGGATACCCGATAAATTAACTTTTCGAGGCCTCCTGCCGAGGACTGAAGGCTTATAAAAGCTGTTTGTATTTTTAAAGTAACTTTTTTTGTTAGATAAGGCTATAATTTAATTTAATAATTATTAACATTTTTTTTATTTGAGGTTGCCATGGCAGTTCTTCTTGGATTTCTTTTATTGGTTATACCTGCGATATATATTTACTCTTTTATTAAGCCTGAGAAGTTCAATGTACGTACAGGTAAAAACCCCAATGGCAAATATAGCAGAATGCAATTTACAGGCATCACTGCTTTAATTTGGTTTGCAGTGGTAGCTATCGTTCCAATTTTCGTAGACACTGACACTGAAAGCGTTACTGCAAAGAGTTCTGAACCTGCTACAGTCGAAGAAAATCAACCTGAGCAGATTAAAGCAGTAATGCCTGTAGAAGAAGCGGTTACAACACGACAAGAAGCCACATTGGGTCTTACTGTTGATGAGTATGGCAATAAGTAATAGGTATACATCCTATTTTTTACGCAGACTCTAAGATGACCTATGCTGCTAACCTTGTAGCAACCAACTTGAGAGATTTTAATAAGAAAGCTTAATGATAATGACCCATGCTATCGACCTCATAGCCATTGAATTTATATCTAACATTAGCAGTTCGATTTCTGTATAGCACCCGGATTACGAATAGAATATGTATGACAAGTACACCACGAAGTACACTGAAATTATTTCCGCGAGTTAAAACTTTGATACCATTAGCCCACAGCCAAAGATTCAAGTCCTCACTAGGGAACCATACTTACTCCCATAAAACCTATTATTTCCCATCAATCGTTCCTTTAAAAACAGCCTTCTTAGTGTTAGTTTTTTTCTTACGCTTGAACGTTGGTTTTATAGCGTTCATTTCTTGTCTGAATTTTTTCCACTGCCTAGGGTGAGAGGTCTTGATATGACCTACCTTAGAAGTAATGCTACGCCAATCTTTATCGTAACTATATAGATTCTTATCAGTATGAAAGCGTAGAGAGAGCTTGTGTATATCAGAGCGGAGCTTCTTTCTTTTATCGTTGTTGATTGTAGGTTTTTTTGAATTAACAGTTAGGCCAGTTACTGTTTTTCCTACACCGTTAACGGAAGGAGAAAAAATTGTTTGTTTCTTACGGTTTGGATGATGAGCTTTATGAAAAACCATTGAGTATATCTTGGAGATAATATCTGTTTTTTGTCGGTCAGTTAATAGCCGTGAGCTAGAGATGGTTATATCGTCAATATATCTACTGTATGCAACTTGTTGACGGTCCAATTCTTCAACTAGTTTTGGCTCTATATCATAGAAGATTAACTGTGCAAGGTATCCACTAGTCTTCCATCCTTGTGGTAGCTCGTTTTGATACGTTGTTAGTTGTGTCAGAATTTCAGCGATTTCAGGTGCCATACAAAAGAACCCTTGCCAGATGCTACGAATATTTTTGTAGTCACAGTTGGGGAAGAAACTCTTTATGTCTTCTGATATAACAATAGATTTGTTGCAATGAAATGCAGCGTGAGTCCTACAACTGCGAGGGTTTAAGAGATCTGCGACTCCACCCTGCATATAGATGGGATAAAAAACTTTTTTAAGTAACTTATCAAGAATTTTTTGATGAATGGCTTTTAGCCTAGGTTTTGCATTGTGTGTATGTCTTACTTCACCATTGGGCTTGGTTAGTTTTTTTCCTGGGCACCAATATCTATCTTTATTAGCCAGTACATATTCTAGATCTTCCACTGTAATTTCTAATAGGTTAGCAAGTGAGCTAATATTTGCAATTGGTGTAACCTGAGGTAGAGGGTGAAAGCCCATTGTTTAAGCTTCAATCATCGAATAAATTGTTTTGGTAAGGGATTCAATCTGCGTGTCTGTAATTTCCGAGATGGATTCTTGCTTAGCCGCCAAAAACACAAGGACACTTACTGGTATCTGTAAAGCGTCAGCAATTGATTCCAGATTGGATAAGGTTGGTTGACGTTTATCTTTTTCTATTAATGATAAGTATGATTCAGAAACATCTGCTAAAGCGCTTACTTGCAACTGCGTCATATTTCTCAATTTTCGACATTTTTTTATAACACTGCCGATTTTCATATTTTCAACCTTATAAGAGTGGTAAGGCTTGCTGTACTACTCTAGAAACTTTCTAAAAAGCTGAATAAGCTCAATAATACTGGGGAAGTAAATAAGTAAATCACCGAGCGTTTTTAAACCTATGGCCTTATAGTCTGCTTCTTTGGAAGCTGAGTTCTCTATTACTAAATCAAGATTCTCTATTGCTTCTTCAATTTTACGAGTAACACTGGGTTCTAATGTATCATGCGTAGTTGTTTGGATCTCAGCAAGCTGAGCCTGCAACTGTTCTAAAAGTTTTATATCATTCATATTATTTACGACGCTTTCTGACGGCACGGATTGTACCAGTCGACAACACAATCGAACCCGAGAGAAATAACATTAGAACGCCACAAGCCTTATACTGTGGCGAAGCCTCAGTCGAAATACTAAACGAATGACAAGTTGCGTAAGGCCAAACGAGGTAGTACAGAGGTCGAGGTCTTCGGGTGTTGCAGCTATAAAAATAGCGGCTAAAATCAGCCAGTTACAAGGTTCAATTAATAAATGATATCTTCTAAAACGCATCTAGACGGATCGTCTATTCTGAGTTGTTAGGTTACTACAAAACATTACTCTGAGTCAAGTTTTAGATCCGCCTATTAAACTCTAGTATTCAAGATATTCTCTAACTGGACGTTTCTTAAACTGTGAAGCATCTTTTTTGAGGCGATTAATCATCTCAAATTCCCACGCTTTGGGATCTTGACCTGCTGGACTGGTAGAGCTTACTAAATGATTGTAATCTGCCATAAAGCTAGGGTTACGAGCAATACGTCCTAGTTGCTTATCGTTAAGTCCTTCAATAGTAGTCCTATTTTCATTATTAGAAATTTTAGTACCAGTTTTTTCTTTATTTTTTTTCACTTTAAACTTGAATGTAAATCCTGTAATGACGCGGCCTTGTTT
This sequence comes from Psychrobacter sp. Sarcosine-02u-2, assembly GCF_002836335.1. Lineage (NCBI taxonomy): Bacteria > Pseudomonadati > Pseudomonadota > Gammaproteobacteria > Moraxellales > Moraxellaceae > Psychrobacter > Psychrobacter sp. Sarcosine-02u-2. Next base: position 3,909 of record NZ_PJBX01000118.1, read on the forward strand.
GTGTTGTTCATATTCAGAAGTAATATCAGTATGTTCATTTATTTGAGTTATCGCCAGATCTAAAACCCGTCTTTTGAAGGCTTCTATCCGTTGGTATTCGTCCACCAATCCTAGCTTTTCGCGCAATTCTACAAGCGATATCTGACTGGTTGTACCTACTGACCTCCATTGAATTATCAACTCATACAGCCTTATTGCGTACTCACTCTGCAATCCTACGACCTGCTTCAACTCATATTCTGTGTAACGTGCTTCAAGCCTGGTAATCAAAGGAATTACATCACTTGCAAATACTAATTCGACACAGCCTAATTCGTCAATATAGCCGATCTTATCCACCCAACGGCTTTTATAATTACCTATCTTTCCCGAACGTTCATCCACCTTACTATAAGCAAAACCTGCCTCATACAATCCTTCTACTGCCCTTTTCATAGCTTCATACGATGTATGCTTTTCCACATTAAATTGTTTAGCGTAGCTTTGCGCATAAATTCGCAATAATCCACCTGCTTCTATTAATGTTTTTTGTTCCCTTGCCTCGATAATGGCTAAAAATATTAAGCGTTGTTCAACTACTCCTAAGCTATAACTCGCACCAATCAAGGAATTATCCTTAGTAACTAATTGTTTAGACATTTCCATATTCCAACCCATTTTTAACAACTATAATCTAACAATGCTATTAAAGCAACAACTCAAAAAATAAGTTGCTTTATGGGTCGTAAAACGTTGCTTTATGGGTCGTAAAACGTTGCTTTATGGGTCGTAAAACGTTGCTTTATGGGTCGTAAAACGTTGCTTTATAGAAGGCGAAACCCTTTTATGAAAAGCGTTTCAGAGGAGGTAAAAGCTTTTAAAAGTATTTAAAAACATTAAAAACCTTTTTGGTTATTAATAATTAGAGTGACAAAAGAAAAGGCTAGTAAAGATAGCAATGAATTCAATATCAGTAATTTCAAATAATTTAAAAAGAAAGCTCAAAGCTTTAGTTAAATAGGGATAAAAGCATCCTATTAAGCTCCCTATAAGGTTCTAAGTATCGTTTGGTATAGTTGCTAGGTAAAATTTTTCCAACCCCCTTAGACGACCTTTATGAGCTTACCCAGTTCCATGATTGTTCATATCAACTAAAATCTTCGGAAGATTATTAGAATCTCAGTAGTTTTTATTACTGTGCCACCAAGGATCAACCTCTTATCACTGAATTGCTTCTCAAAAAAAGCCCTAGTATCAGCTGATACTAGGGCAATACAAAATTTTATTTTTTAATCCAAACTATTGTATGCTTTTATTCCTGCTTTATCGACTAATCTTTGAGAATTGGAGACCTTATTAGGTGCTGCCACCTCCCTTAATATCAATAACGATTCTAGCACTATCGGCATCAAAGCCTTGACCATATCATTCTGATTTGATGTGTTCTCTACCGATTTTGATCCTTTATCATCCGACTGCAATAAGTGCAGAATCTCACTAATATCTCCTTTCATAAACTTAAGATCTTCAAGGAAACTATTAGTATCTGATTCCAATTTTTTCTTTAAGTAGACACCAGGAGATTGCCCTTCCTTTGCTGCTATTGCTTCTAGTTTTAAGTAGACTTCAGGTTTTAATCTAAATGATACGGTAGGGGTGTACATAATTATCCTTGTTTGCAAATTGTAGACAATAATATATCATAAAAATCAGTTGCTTAAATTCATTTTGTTTGCACTTTGCATGCAGAAAAAAGCGTCTTAAATCAGGTAAGTTTCTGATTTAAGACGCTTTTTTTCATCCCGAGAGGGTGCGTAAGGTGTAGTCATTAAATTGGATAATTTAATGACCAAAAAGCAGGTAGAAAAATCGGTTATTTTCTACCTGTCGTAAGCCTTTTTAGCTAAAAAGGCTTATAAGAGCGTTACGTTAGTAAATCGTTAGTAAAAAGATAGGGAATCGTTAGCTAGATATGAGCAAATTATGAGCAATTGCTGTATGATTGATTGAAAGTTAGCAAATCGTTAGCAAAAGGGTAGTAAATCGTTAGTTAATTATGAGCAATTTATGAGCGTTTTTATAATTGAGATAATTGTCTTCAAGAATAGAGGGAGATAGAAATTTATGGCTAAGAGAACAAAGTTTTCCAAGTTTCGTGATCTTTATGAGGTGATCGAAGAGCTGGCTGTTTCATATACCTATGAAGGCGTGGTTGAGATATTAGCTGAGCGCCATGACCTCATTCTAACGACTGGTACACTGACCAATTATCTTTACCGCTATAGAAAAGAGTCAAAGGAATTATCTGTCGCTACAGATAATTCTAGCAGTGATATTGAGATTAAGCCTGAGGTTAAAAAACAAATTTTTGTTGATTTGTATTCTAGTGACCCAATCCAAGAAAGCAATACGGATGTTAGCGATGAGGCCTATGTACAGTCCACGCATGAAGAATTAGATACGGCTATGAAGAGATTTGAAGCGAAGCTAACAAATAAAAGAAATAGATCTCTTCTTGATAGGCAAGCTATTGATGATAAATAAATAAAAATTTCATAAAGGGACATTTTCCTAGTGTAAAAAGGAGTAATTCATGAGTATTGAAGGTATATCAGTAGCAAGTAACCATTTCATGATGTTTGAAGAGGCGCAACGAGAATACTACCGTCAAATGGGTCGTCTTAACACCTTTGGTTTAGAAAACGAAGCTCATAGCGATAACATACGTAAAAAGATGTTTGAGCTAAAAGATGAGGAACGTATGCTAAGAGAATGTAGCGCGAGCGAACTCTACGTCATACAAAAAGAGCTCAAACAGAAAATTGATGATTTTCTGGGTGAATTAGACGTATAACGTGTTACTGTCACTATTCGTGAAAGTCTAAAACGCTAGATTGATTGAACTGGATGTACTTATCGCTTATATTAAGGGTATATGAATAAGCGATAAGTACTGCTATGAGCACAACCAATTATAATATCCGTCTGGATCAAGAGTTAAAAGACAAGGCGTTTTCGGTGCTTGAAGGCTATGGTTTAACGCCTTCTCAGGCCATTAAGTTATTTTTGCATCAGGTTGCTGAAACCAATAGCATCCCGCTATCTTTTGATTATCAGACAATGCCTAGCACCAATATGCTTGAAGACGGTGATCAATGATTGAATTTGAATGGGATGAACAGAAAAATAGCAGTAATCAACGCAAACATGGCTTATCCTTTGAAGAAGCCGCTCGTGTATTTTTTGATCCTTTGTGTTTGCGTCAGCAAGATCGATATGAAAACGGTGAAGAGCGGTGGCAAGCGCTTGGCGCGGTGAATGGGGTGGCGGTATTACTGGTCGCTCATACTCAAAGAGATAGTGAGGGTGGTGAGGTTATTCGTATCATATCAGCACGACGTGCCACCAAGGCTGAAAGGAGGTTTTATGAACAAGGTGAGCTATAAAGCAAATGAATTGCCGTCTTTAAGCGTTGAGCAAGAAGCCAACTTGCAACGATTGGCGGTGCTTTCAGATCATGATATTGATTTGTCTGATATGCCTGAAGTTACTGATTGGTCGAGCGCGACTCGTGGTAGTGTGGTGGCAGATGATCCTATGGTCGGTGCCAGTATCGTGAGTCCGAGTATCATTGCTAGATTCCAGGATAAGGCTAAAAAGACCGGTGGAAACTACCAAGATATGATTAACGATGCGCTAGAAGAGTATTTGTTAGATCATTAGTCGATAAGATCACAACGTTTAAAATTCCCACCACTTTTTTTTCTTCTCAACCGTAGCTACGGTTGAGTTGTCTGTTTTTTCTTTCTCTTGTTCAACTGGCGGCTCATAGCCCTGCTCAGACTTTTTAAACTCTAGTAGTCTGACTTGCGCGAAATCCTGAATACTGGCGTTGGCTTTATCCAGCGTTTTGTTGAGCTGACTGATCTGCTGCTGATAATTCTCTATCAACTTCTTTTGATCACTCACTTGTTGGCTGAGGTGTTCATTTTTGAGCTTTTCAAGCGCTAATTGGTGTTCAATGTCTGTACTGTACTGAACATTCTGACTGTTCAGAGGTGTACTTTGGACAGTGTTCACTGAACGTTCAGTACGTTTTTTAGAAATTGGCTCACCAAACACGCGCAACATTTCTGAAACGTCTATTTTCTTGTCTGCGGTTCTGGATAGCTCACCATCATTGACTTTCTGATAAATGGTCGTTCTTGATACACCCCATTCTTTTGCTGCTTTTGTCACCGATATGTTCATTCTTCACCTAGTGTTCAAGTACGTTTTTAGTGTCTGTACAGTACAACTGTCCAGAACGTTCAGTGAACAACTATGGCACTAACCCGTCTATCAGGCAAATTATAAATAAACTGCTGTGCAAATCAGACGTTTAGTTATACAGCACTCACTTTATTGAACAAATATAGGGTATTATTAATACTTGAACGCAGTGTTTTGGATATCAAAAAAAGTAGTTTTTATGAAAAAATTTATTTTAAGTATAGCGTTATCTCTCTTTGCTTTATCTTCTCAGGCAGCAGTTACAGTCACTGACAATCCATTTTATAGTGATGTTGAGGTAGAGCATCCGTTGTTTGCTAAAGGTGCTGGCGGCTCTCAATGCAAAGGCTTACCGCGCACTTGTGGGCAGATGGTTAGCTGTGAACAAGCTAAACAAGCACTCAAATGTGGAAATACCAAGCTAGACCGTGATAAGGACGGCGTACCATGCGAATCAATATGTCCAGGTGGTTAATTGCAGTAGCGTCTATCGTTATGATTGGGTGCAGCTCAGGCAATACAGAAGATGATCTGTATGGTTCAGGCTATATCGTAGTGAGTGAGCAGACATGGAGTAAAGATTACACAACACCTTATCCGTTTACAGTGCCTGAGGGTGAGATTGCGTGTGCCTCAAATCCTTCCTTTGGTCGTGAGGTGTTTTTTCATCCTAAGGGTTACACCGATGAATCTTACGTTGGTATACCGCTTAACAAAGCAGCGGTAGATGGCTTAAAGCTAAGTCGTTTGACGCCAAATGTGCCTTATAGTGTCAAAGAAGGGGCTGACCTTAGTGAAGCCGTACAAATTGGATTGAAGGTCTGTGATGAGTATGAGGATAGGTTTGCGAATTATTAAGTTCAGTTTCCCATGTGGGTGTCATCATAATTGATTAAATTATTCATATACAAAATAATAATACTGGATAGGTTCGCTCAATGTACTTTTTGATGGTATTTTAAAGAGTCATTTACAATAATGGATAGATAAAGTATAAAGTAGATATTAACAATAAAGAATGATGCGAGGGCGGTTATGAGCAACAAGGAATTTGTTCTACGAGCTTTAGGAGTGAGCGGTTTAATCCTCGTCTTGAGCACTATAGTCGTGACTAGATTTTTCTAATTGACTGTAGTAATCCTTAGTGGGCTTACTTTCGATAAGTCGCTCTACCTGTCCAAGAACTCTCTAAAAAAGCCATCTAGTAGATTGGCTTTTTCTGTCTAAAATCATTTGTCATAACGCCCATTATACGATTTAACGAAAGGGTTTTTTATACCTTCTCAGAATGTTAAGTCTCAGGAAATTTCAGAGTGGTTTAGTAAGAGCGTCTCCCAGCTCTGACACTAGAACCAATCTTATAGTCTTTTTTAATTAAAGACTTTTCTTATAACTAACAGTCCGGTCCGAATCATAACTTATACCGTCATAACAAATTGGTAGACTTAATAATAGCTCAGCAATACTTTAAACATTCGTTATACAGACAGTCCAAATGTGTATCTCTATATTAGATATGTCAGCTTAATAATTGCTGATAGCCTATCCATCAATAAAAAAAATAAAAGATGGATGAGCTTGTTCTTGATATAGATGCGTTGACTTAAAAACGCATAAATAGAAAAGGAAAGCCATGATGAACAATCAAGATTTGAACGAACAAAGTATGGATGAGCAGTACAAAAACAATCAAAAAATGGATGATAACGATATGAACAATCAAACCCTAAAAGGCGAATGGAACCAACTCAAAGGTTCAGTAAAACAAAAATGGGGAGATTTAACAGATGATGATCTCACTCATATCGAAGGTGACCGTGACAAACTGGTTGGACGTGTCCAAGAGCGTTATGGTCATTCAAAAGAAGACGCTGAACGTGATGTAGATGAGTGGCGTACACAAAACAACTATTGATGATTGAGTGTTTAATAATTAGACCCTAAAAATGTAAAAAGCCCGTGATTATGGTCACGGGCTTTTTTAGTCAATTCTGCTAATGATGTAAGTAAAGATGAGACGCTTAATAAGTACGGTTTCTTAGTTAAACTTGAACACATGGCGGTGAGCTATTTATATTAATACTTAATGGATTGCGCGCTTTCTCATACTTACTGCACTCCATCTGCCGGTGTTTGATCTAAGTTCGAGTTATTTTCATTAACAGTAACCGTATCATCCGTCTTTTGGTCATTTTCTACACTCCCATTACTAGAATAGTATGCTGTACCACCTGCACCTTCTACCTCCTCTGTAGGAGCAGGGGTTTGATCGTCAGCCTCGGTCGCTGTTTGCACAGGTGTCATTTCGCTAGATTCTGTATTAGGAGCCGGCTCTTCTGTCTCACTGCTGCAAGCGCTGAGACCAAAGAAACTCACCAAAAATACTATCCATAGTTTATTTTGAAGCGATTTAATAGGTACTGATGTTTTCATTTTAATATCCTTATTATAGTTTCTAGCAACAAAAAACATAGAGGATGGGCTAAAGCCCTAAATAATAAGATTTTAAATTAGTCAGTATGGCGATTTACAACCTCTATAATACTCTTACAAATAAGACTATTGATGCTGCGTAGCTTTTGCTCAGGGGCGCCTTGACAGATACTGCGAAAATCATACAGCTCATCTTTATAACCAATGCAATAAAAAAACGTACCGACAGGCTTATCCTTAGTTTCAGAGCCTCCAGACGTTAATAGTCCTGTACAAGCCACATATAAGTCGGCTTCAAACATGGTCTTAGACTTATTAACCAGTTCTTGGGTGACTTCTAAGGATTCAGGTGTACACTGAGCAATTAATTGGCTCGATATATTTAACACGTTCTTTTTTATCGCAACGTCATAGCATACCAAGCCGCCCATTAATATATCGCCTGAATAAGGACTCATAGAAAAGCGATGTGCTAGATAGCCCGCGGTCGCGCTTTCAATGAAGACTATGGTCAATTGCTTATCTGCCAACAACTTAGCACAGCTATCAGTCACAACGCCCTCCATATTAGCATTAGAACAATCAAGACTATTACAGTACGATCCTATTTAAGATTCAATTCATGTAGTGATGAATTTACGTAACAGTATTTTTTAATTAAGCCTACTTATAGCGAGCCACTCAAGCTCTTTTCTTGGTTCGGTACCCTAGTGAGTACTTGAGCCTTCGGCTGTAGGCTAATGATATCGGTATATTGAGTTATTTAGGTAGTCGCGGTGTACTTCGTTGTGTACATGCAGTGAGCTTTTGGAGCATTATTTTTATTTAGCATAAGCGCTGTTATGGCAATGATTAGTGTTTTCAGGATAGATTGAGCAATAGAGTAACCATTATTAAAATCAATAATATTAGGAAAGGGAAATAAATTTATGAGACTAATCAAAGCTAGAATTCAAAACTACCGAAGTATAATTGATACTGGAGAATTTGAAGTTGAAGATCTAAAGACGATAATGGTAGGGCCAAATGAGGCAGGGAAAACAGTGATTTTAAAAGCTTTACAACAGCTAAGTAAACCAAAAGAAGTAGATGGATTTGAAGCACTTAGAGATTATCCGCGATCAAAATATAACGATATCACTTCTGAAAAGGTCCTCCCTAAAGACATTACAGTCGTAACAGGTTGGTTTAGACTAGATGAAGATGATGCAGAAATTGTACCGGCTGAATTTCACGACTGTATATATAAATTATATAAAAATCTTGATAACAGGGTATATCATTCTCTCGAGAATGGCCCATCAAAAATTCGTTATAAAGACATTAGAGGTGACTTAGCAAGGTTAATGTCTCATTTAGATAAACAGTATGGTATTGAACATCCAGACGAAGATACTGGAAAACCTAGTAATGTTTTAAGGACTATCAATCAAAGTTGGAACGATAATACCCTCATATCAGAAGATAAATCTAAAGAGTTACAGAGTTTTTTAGAGAATAATTTTGCTCTTATAGAGGAAGATAATAATAAAGAAGAAGAAAGATACGAAAAGTTAAAAACTTTAATTGAGTTTAATGAGCAGATTGATAATGTTTTAAGTATTCTGGATAAAAGGACACCAGTATTCATTCTCTTTAATAATTATTTTAAAGTTAAACCTTCTGTACATTTGGAGCATTTAGCACAAAGAACCGAACAAAATCTACTAGATGATACTTATTATGATTATGGAAATCTTTGTCTCCTCAAGTTACTAGGTTTCACTGCAAGAGAGCTGTCTGAACTAGGAAAGACAAACAGCCCATCTATTAACGATCCACAAGCTTTAAAAGAATATAAAGATAGACTTGATAGTAGAAGTTATCAATTAAATGCTGCAAGTGTTCGGTTAACAGAGGAAATCAGGAAAGTATGGATGCCAAATCCTGACCGACCAGAAGCAGATAGGTTAAGGGTTATCGCTGATGGACAATATTTAAAAGTCGTTGTAGAAGATGAGATTGGTGTTGATATTGAATTAGACCAAAGGTCAGAAGGTTTTCAATGGTTAGTTTCATTCTTTGTTGTATTCTTTGCAGAAGCAATGGATAGGCACAAAAACGCTATTTTGCTTTTAGATGAACCTGGTATGAGTTTACACGGTTTAAAACAGCGGGATTTTAGAGAAACTCTCACAAGATTAGCAGAAAAAAACCAAACTATTTATACTACTCATTCTCCTTTTTTAGTTGGACCTGACGAACTAGATATCGTCAAAGTAGTAGAAATGAAGAACCGTAGAGATGGAACAAAGGTCCATACTACAATTTCTTCAAGCGACCCAGCTGGCCTCTTACCTCTTCAAGAAGCACTAGGATATGACTTAGCTCAAAGTCTATTTACGCAAAAGAAAAACTTGATTTTAGAAGGCCTTACAGACTATTGGTACATAGAGTCAGTTTCAGCACTGTTGCGTCAATCTAGTGTGGTAAGTTTGGATGAAAAGATAGCTCTGATTCCTGCTAATACAGCTGGTAAAGTCGTATATTATGCTACTATTTTGCATGCCCAGAAATTAAAGATTGCAGCTTTACTTGATTCTGATAGCGCAGGCGATCAAGCAGCTCAACAGGAAAATTTAATTCATACTTTAGGGAATAAAAATATATTTCGAACCAAGGACTACTGTAAAAATGTTTCTACGCCCGAAATTGAAGACTTATTAAGGAAAACACTTATTGATATTGTACAGTTAGAGTATTCTATTAATTGTCAAGACATTGCAGATTCACAGCCTAATAGAAGTATTGTGAGTATATTCAATAAAGAAGTACCAAATTTTTCAAAGTATAATCTAGCTAAAGCTTTTATAAAGTGGTGTAAAGATCACGATTCATCTCACCTAGCAGCTGATGAAGTTGATGAGTGGAAAAAACTTATTGAAAGTATCAACAAAGCATTAAAATGATTTTTTGGCATACTCCAAGAGAACCATCTAAAAAGGCTCATTAATCCATTAATAGACTACTCATAGTAGACTGCTGTAGTGGAACCACTTAATGAGCAATGATAAGTTTAGGTCTTTCCTTGGCCACATCAGCGATCAGATGCCGTGAGCACTTGGCCATTTTCTGAATATCAGAATAGCTATGGCCTGATTTGAGTAGACTGGCAATAATCTTACGCTTTTCGGTATCTTTCCTACGTCCTGAATACTTACCTTCTGCCTTAGCACGAGCAATACCTTGCATCTGACGGTTACGGCGATCCTCATAATCTTTTCGAGCAATGGCTGCGAGCATATCCAGCATCATCGAGTTAATGGCCTGCAATACACTGCTCATAAATTCAGTGCTGCTTTCAGGTTGAAGTGCCATATAGGAGGTCGGCAGCTCTTTTGATACGATAGAGAGCTTTTTTTCTGATAGCATTCTTTTGAGCGTATCCCAATCAGCTTGGTTCAAACGTGCCAAGCGATCAATCTGCTCAACTAAAATAACATCGCCCTTATGAGCATCTTCAATCAGCTGCATAAGCTTGGGTCGCACCAAGATAGCTCCTGATTCGTTTTCGACATAGAAGGCGGCAATCTTGTGGCCATGATCGTTGGCAAATGCTATGAGTTCGCTTTTGGCACGCTTAGCATCTTGTTCTTTGGTAGACGCTCGTAGATACGCTCTGATAAACATAAACACCTAAAATAGTCTGTTATAAGTGGTTCCATTATAGCAGTCTGTTTTAAGTGGTCTGTTAATAGGTTTGAGGGGCGAAATAACTGGTTCCCTTGGGGTATACCCTAATTTACAATGCTCACTTGAAGTTAATAAGTCCAAAAAAGATTTGTTGGTAATTTTCATATCATTCAAAGTAGTTAGCTAACTCTCCCAAGCATAAGATACTTATCCAGTAGAATTAAGCTGCCTAGTTTAGTTTTTGCATTGGCGTAAACATACAAACAATCAAATGGAAAAATTATTATGATGTCTAAGCTAATCATTGTGGTGCTCATACTGTTATTTTTATCTGGTTTGTCAGGGCTACTGGAAATTGTATTTTACAACGGTATTAATGCCGATGGTATATTGCAAGAAAGTTTCTTTTTGCCGTTATCCTTCATATTGGCAACACTAGCGGTCGTACTTTATATATGCTCAATAGCAACTAAACTAATATCTGCAAAGCTCAAATGCTGATGATGGAAGCCTTATTTATGATTCATAATTTCAGAGCCACTTTTTATTTTTAGAATGTTCATATAACAGTCGTTTAACTAACGTCAATGACGAACACCCAACCTTATTTTATACTCTGCAATTATCTTCTATTATTACTAACATGTAAAAGTCATTTTATTCTAATGCTGGTTATTATTTCTCATAAACAATGTAAAGTAGGCGTTATAGATCAGATAGTAAGTAATGAGCTGAATCTATAGTGCTAAAAAAACATATGATTTACAGATACTGATCTTTCAGTCAACCTTATTAGGATTAAAATAATGACTCTTTCCGTAAATAAAAACAATGTAGCCTCACTTGCTCAAGAGTCTGGTATCCAACTTATTAAAGCAGGTACTTATAAGCTAAACCAACTCGCTGGCTTACTTGAAGTTAACAACCTAAAAAGTCAGATGGCAGAAGTTAGCGTCACCAATAATACTAATGGTTTAACGGTTGGTTTTTTTGCCATGCAACCTGGTGTTGAGTTTGAGTACACTTATGAATTTGTAGAATACAAAGTAATCACTAAGGGTAAAATTGTGATGCGGGATTTACAAGGCAACAAATACGTGGCAGAAGTAGGTGATATCTTACTATTTACACCTAACGTGACGGTTATATTTGATGGCGAAAGTGATGGTGAGGCAGTTTATACCGCACATCGCAGTGCTGATAACATGTTTGCACCTAAGTAAAATTTCAGGCTTATTATGAAAAATACATGATGAGCCTGTTAGCTGATTTCATGGTTGTTAATAACGATTTGAACAAGTCATCTGCCTTCGATCTATTGAGGAGGGTAGATACATCAAGTACTCACGATTAAGCTTCTAATATTCATGATTGTGATGGCCATAAGCTCACCATTTCCTGCCACGTAAAAGCCTGATTTATGATTTTAGCTTTCATGAATCTCACCTCATAATGACAGCAGTCTATTAGTTACTCTGGTTTTCATAACCTACCTTGCGAATAGATTGTCAGTTATTTGAATATGTTATTGTCTAGGACAACGTTATGAATATAATCACACCTAAAATTGTCGTTATTGGCGGCGGTGCTGGTGGTTTAGAGCTTGTAACCCAATTAGGACACAAGTTAGGAAAGAAAAAGCAAGCCGATATATTATTAATAGATAAAAACCGTACTCATATTTGGAAACCGTTACTGCATGAAGTCGCGACAGGCTCTATTGATTCTGATTTAGATGGTGTGGTGTACTCGGCGCATGCTGCTCAGCATCATTACCACTTTCAGCTGGGGGAATTTGATAATATTGATCAAAAAACTAAAACCATCACTCTTGCTGCACTGTATGATGAATCAGGCCATACTATCTTGCCGGAACGCCACGTGCACTACGATCATCTTGTTATTGCCATTGGCAGCATAAGTAACGACTTCAATACCCCTGGGGTGAAGGAAAACTGCTACTTTTTGGACTCAACTCAGCAAGCTCAACGTTTTCAGCATTCATTGCTTGATGGTTTTACGCGTCTTCATCAAGATGATAACCAGCAGCAAGCACTTAATATCGCCATTGTTGGTGGAGGTGCAACGGGAGTAGAACTTTCAGCTGAGCTGTACCATGTGTCTAATCTATTAAAGCTATACGGCTTGACAAATATGTCGCCGAAACGTTTACACATCCATTTAATTGAAGCGGGACCACGCATTTTACCTGCCTTGCCTGAGCGTATTGCATCAAGTGCTAAGCGCGAATTATTGAAACTAGGCGTTCATGTACGTGAACATACACAGGTGAAAGAGGCGACGAAGTACGGCTTTATTACGAAAGATGATGAGCAGATTGAGGCTGATATCATGGTATGGGCGGCAGGCGTAAAAGCCCCTGATTTTATTAAAGATTTGGGGGTTTTTGAGCTTACTTCTAATAATCAAATTCGGGTAAATAAATTTTTACAAAGCACGGTTGATGACCGTATCTTTGTATTAGGCGATTGCTGCGCCTTCACCCAAACCGATGGCAAACAAGTGCCACCGCGCGCGCAATCTGCACATCAAATGGCAAAATGTGTTGAAAAAAATATAATTGCAACGTTAAGAAAGCAGCCACTACGAGGTTTTACCTATAACGATTATGGGTCACTGGTTAATCTATCACGTTACGGTACTGTGGGAAACTTAATGGGTAATCTCACCAATAACAGCTTTTTCATTGAAGGAAAGATTGCCCGTTTTATGTACATATCGCTCTATCGCATGCATCAGATGTCTATTCATGGTGCCTTCAAGACATTTGCTTTATGGATTAGCGAAAAGATACTACGCATAGGTCGTCCAAAGATCAAATTACATTAAGTAAAACGACAGCGATAAACTGATTATCGCTGTCGTTTTTTTACACTATCATAAGAGGTTTGCGACGGGCACTAGAGGCGCATGAAAGGTGCGGTTCGGCTGATCTTCGACTCAGCGACTGTTTCAGGTAATCCTTGCGCCACGATATGGCCACCTTCACCACCTGCACCAGGGCCGATATCAATCACCCAATCACTACTACTAGCAACCTGCATGTCGTGTTCGACCATGATAACGCTGTTACCGGCATCAACAAGTCCATTCAATTGCGCCATCAACATCGAGACATCTTTTGGGTGCAAACCCGTTGTTGGCTCATCTAGGATATACAGCGTATCGCCGCGCTGCGTTCGCTGCAATTCAGTGGCAAGTTTAATACGTTGGGCTTCACCGCCAGATAGCTCAGTTGCTGGTTGGCCAAGTCGTAAGTAGCCAAGCCCGACTTGTAGCAAGGCACTTAATGCTCGCAAGATAGCAGGGTCGTCTGCAAAGAATTCATAAGCTGATTCAACCGTGAGCGCCAGCACATCGGCGATGTTTTTGTCACGATACGTGACCTCTAGCGTGTCCTCATTGTAGCGCTGTCCGTGACAGACTTGGCAAGGCGAATAGACGCTAGGAAGAAACAGTAGCTCGACACTCACAAAGCCTAAGCCTTCACAATTAGGACAACGACCTTTAGTCGTGTTGAATGAAAAACGCCCTGCGTTGTAACGACGAGATTTTGCCTCGCTCGTTGACGCGAATAGCTTACGGACATGATCAAACAGTCCGGTATAGGTAGCAAGGTTTGAGCGCGGCGTACGCCCAATAGCTTTTTGATCGACGGTTACCAGTCGTTTGACATCATCCATACCCTCAATGATTTGTCCACCGGTTGGCGTCTCCAACTCTTGCTCAAGTAAATCGGCTTCGCCAGTTGGAGCTTCAACCGTTTGTTTTTGTCCTAGAGCCTCATAAACGAGCTCTACCAAAGCTTGACTCACTAGACTCGACTTTCCTGAACCTGATACACCCGTGACAGTAGTCATCACACCCAATGGAAAACCGACATCCAGCTCTTGTAAGTTATTACGCGTAATCCCTGTAAGTTTAAGCCACGCTGTCGGCTCTCTTGGTGTGCGTTTTACGATAGCGTCAGTGCTGAACAGATAGCGGCTGGTATGCGAGTGAGTCACGTCGCGCAATCCCTCTACAGGACCACTATAAATCACCTCGCCGCCATGAGTACCCGCATTGGGGCCAACGTCTACGATCCAATCAGCGTGTCTGATGACGCTCACATCATGCTCGACGACAAACACTGAGTTACCAGCGGCAATGAGCTCATCTAAGGCACTTAGTAATGCTTGGGTATCTGCTGGATGAAGACCAGCGGATGGTTCATCTAGTACATAAACCACCCCAAAAAGTTGTGAGCGAATTTGAGTGGCTAGGCGTAAGCGTTGTAGCTCACCAGGAGATAGTGTAGGTGTGGTGCGCTCAAGTGATAAGTACCCCAAACCCAATAGGGTCAGTGCTTTTACCCGAGATAACATATCACTGGCAATGCGCTGAGCGACGATAGCCTTTTCACGATTTGCCATATTGTCAGTTGGGACTTTATTGGCCGCAGTCTCAAGCTTGCGCGCCAGTTCGATAAAGGTCAGTTGCGACAGCTCCCCAATATCAAGTCCTGCGAACGTAACGGATAGTGATTCTTTTTTCAGTTTTTTACCATCACATTCTGGACATACAGAGATTTGCATAAACTGAGAAACGCGCTTTTTTGTCAATGAGCTCTGAGTAGTGGCAAAAGAATGCAGTATGAAGCGCTTTGCACTCGAAAACGTGCCCATATAGTTGGGCTTTTCGCCGCTCTCAATCGCTTTTCTTACTTGCTCAAGGCTGTATTCAGGGTAGACAGGAACGGTTGGGGTTTCATCTGTAAACAAGATCCAATCGCGGGTTTCTTTTGGCAGTTTATGCCAAGGCGTGTCAATATCGTAGCCGAGTGACACCAGTATGCGGCTTAGGTTTTTGCCTTGCCACGCTGGTGGCCATGCTGCGATAGCACGCTCTCGAATGGTTTTGGTGTTATCAGGTACTAGTAACTCTTCGGTGACTTCAAACACGCGGCCAATACCAGAGCAAGTAGGACAGGCACCCTCAGGTGTATTTGGCGAAAACGCATCGGCATACAATATCTCTTGACCAGTAGGATAATCTCCAGCTCGTGAATAGAGCATGCGTAGCCCGTTTGAGATAGAGGTAACACTGCCCACTGATGAACGCACTGAGGGCGTACCTCGTTGTTGTTGTAGAGCAACTGCTGGCGGCAGACCTTCTATCATATCAACATCAGGCTCATCAACTTGATCTATCAATCGACGCGCATAAGGGGATACTGAATCTAAATAACGACGTTGTGACTCAGCAAATAAAGTGCCAAAAGCAAGTGATGACTTACCTGATCCTGATATACCGGTAAAAACGACCAGTGCATCACGAGGTAAATCTACATCTATATTCTTTAAGTTATGAACGCGAGCTCCCCTGACTCGAACACTGTGGTCAGTGTCACAGAGAATGTCTTTATTGATATGTTTATTGTTATTGGTGGCCATAAACAGGCGACTCCTATTGAATTGTATTTCTTGATTTTAAATATATTTGGATTTTGCTCATTGACGTTTGCAGTCATGGATAAGTGTTATTTATCTATTGATATTCTTTATAAAAGGTTGAATGTAATAAGAAGAATTTTAACATTTTGTTGCTATTACAGAGTCTGTGCGTTACTTACATAGTACGCGGACTCACATAAATAGACAGGGTATCAAGTGTTATAAAGCTGATTTCAATGACGAAAAAGGGTCCTGCAAAATTTGCAGGACCCTTTTTCGGTAGTATTGATACTAATATTAGCGGTTACGAACGAGCGGTCCGTAAGACTGCTGTTATGCTTCTTTGAAGCAATAAACGGCAAGCTTATTACCATCTAGATCACGAACATAGGCCGCGTAAGCGTTAGGCGCCCAATCGCGTGTACCAGGCTGGCCTTCATCTTGAGCACCAGCGCTCAATGCTGCTGCATGAAATGCGTCAATAGCAGCGCGGCTTGGTGCTTCAAAGCTCACCATATTACCATTACCAACACTAGCTGGTTGACCATTATTAGGTTTCATAACAAATAAAGATGGTGCATCTACGCCCCATATTGAACCATTATCACCTAGGTCAGCAATACGTTTAAGCCCTAGAATCTCTAAAACGTTGTCATAGAATGTACGTGCTTGATTAACATCGTTAGTGCCAAGGGTAACGTGAGTAAAAATGCTCATGTGTTGTTCTCCGGTTGTGGATGATTTTTTATCAATAGTTTTTCTATCGAGTTGCAGCAAGTTTGCCGCGTCGTCTGTCGATAGAAACCATCATACGTTATTTCATATAAAAGATAATAGGTCTAAAAAGAAAATGACTTTTACCATAAGGTAATAATAATTTTTATTAATAGAGGCTCGTATATCTACTCATGTTTGAACAATGCCATTATTTGTTCCGTCACCATCAAGACTGTTTATATAACTACTCAGCCAGAGACTTAAGGCTAACTGCTTACGCAAAATAATTTACTGTAAGTAGCCATTTTTAGATTTTATATCGGGCGGCAGATCGGTTTCTCCCAGTGCCTCTAGTAAGTTAATTTCGATGGTACGCGACAGAGCACTCAGTGGTAGATTGTTAGCGGCCAAGCCAAAAGGCGATTCCAACTCCTCACTAAGAGCATCTAAACCAAAAAAAGTATAGGCGATCACTGCACAGACAAACGGAGTAGCCCATCCCAGAGATGACACCAAACCAAAAGGCAACATAAAGCAATATAAGTAGGTGGTGCGATGTACTAACAGCGTATAAGCAAATGGTAGTGGCGTATAATGAATGCGCTCGCAGGCGGCCAAAACTACAGTCATAGAGGTCAGCCGTTCATCCATGTTCTGTACTAGAAATTCCTATAATAATCGCTCACGTCGGCTATAACCGACCTTTTTCCCCATCAGCCGCAGCAGGTACTCGGGCAGATTTTGCGCTTGGCGCATGCTGAGGTGATGCTCGGGTTCTACAAAACGATCAACGTCCTGCCAAGGTTCAGTGTCACGTAGTCGATGGCGCAGAGCATGAGTAAAGGCGATGGTTAGGTGAATCATACGGCGCTGGGTTTGCCGTCCAGTCTCCGTTTCTTCATCCATAAATGAGAGCACTTGGCGGGCCAAGCTACGAGCATCCACTACTAGCTGACCCCATTGACCCCTAGCTTCCCACCAGCGTTGATAGCTGGCATTGTTACGAAAGCCGAGGAACAATGATAAAGCAACCCCTAGAAAAGTGAAGGGAGCCGTACTATAAGAGGAGAAGAAGCCTGGAAACCAGTACTGGATGCCTGCTATTAGAGTGCTAAGCAAGATGGTGAGAAAAATCTGAGGATAAATTTTTGGTAGGATAGAGCCGCGCAAGGTAAAAAACAGCTTGAGTGCGTTCGGTTTTTGCTTGACGATCATGTCAGCCTCCTAACGATCGAGTTGGTTAGAGTAGTGTGCAAGACCTCCAAGTAATTAGATGATTTATCTTTCGAGGTGCGAGGCCTTAAAGTATGGGTAGTTCTTACTATCACCCAGTTAGGGTTTAGATAAATGTGCTGCTAAATAATCTAGTAGCAGCCTAATTTTTGGCGACAAATGGCGATTATGAGGATATAGAGCCCAAATAGCTTCCTCAGGTTCCCTAAGATTATCCAATAAGCTGACCAGCTCCCCCGATTCTAAATGCTTTTGTACGTAGTAATCAGGTAGCTGCACAATACCCAATCCCTTTATAGCCGCATCGACTAAACTATAACCGCTGTTATAACGCACGCTACCTGTCACTCGAATGTTTTTCTCTTTACCAGACTCTTTAAAGTGCCAGTAGTCTAGCGTCCCCAGCAGACAGTTATGTTGACCAAGTTCGGTCAGAGAATGCGGTATGCCGTATTTCTCAATATAGGAGGGCGCCGCACAGACAAAATTAGTACGACTACTGAGTTTTTTTGCCATCATAGTCGAATCACGAAGCTTTCCAATGCGAATGGCTAAATCATAGCCCTCTTCAATCAAATCAACCTGCTGATTACTCAAAAAGGCAGTCACTTCAATATCACTATATTGCACCATAAAGTCATTCACCAATGGCATCAATTGTTGTTCACCATAAGTGACAGGAGTTGTCAGTTTAATCATGCCTTGCGGTTTTGACTGCAAATTAGTCACCGCTTGCTCTGCGGCATCGAGACCATCAAGTACCCCGCGGCAGTGCTGATAAAAAACACGGCCTTCTTCTGTTAGCGAGACCTTACGAGTCGTTCGGTAAAGTAATTTAATATTGAGACGTTGTTCTAAGGCGCTGACTTGTCGACTTACTTGAGCGGTCGAGATGCCTATTTTCTTTGCAGCTTTCGTAAAACTCTCGTATTCAGCCACGTAAACGAACTCACTGATACCATCCCATTTCATCATTATTACCTATATGCAAAAGATAGTTTCGAATATAGCATATTATCATCTAATCAGAAATAGATATAATACAAGCATAAATTCAAACAGGCTCCAGTTCATTGCAACTAAAGCTTGCTAATACAAGAGGTGCAAAATGAGTTGGATGTTTCTTTTTTTCGGAGTGGTTGCAGAAGCTTTATCTCACGTTGCATTAAAACAGACGGATGGCTTCACTAAGCCGTTAGCAAGTATGTTAGTTCTGTTAGGACATCTAGCTGCATTTGTTTTTTTAGGACAGGCTATGAAAGGAATGCCGGTTGGTATTGTTCATGCGCTATGGGCAGGACTTGCGATAGTGACGGTAACGGCATTGTCTGCGGTTATCTACCGACAACATCTCGATTTGAGCACTTGGATCGGCATGGGGTTGGTTGCAGTAGGCGTTGCTACCATTAGCCTATCACAAGGGCATAGCCATTGATGTAAAGTAGCAACGAAGTACTGTATCCTTTTAAGTAGCTGCATTTGATGGGGCTAAAAGATAATAGTAAAGCAGTAGAACACTCATATCACAAAATGGTAAGGTAAATAGAGATCAAATTTTTCGCTCAGCTCAACATGGTGTTCTAGAAATATGTCTGAGTTGAACAGGGACAACAATCAACTAACCAAAAAGAGAGACTCTTATGTCAGATAAATTTATTAAATCGAAAGCCGCCATTGCTTGGGGGCCAAATCAGCCGCTATCTATCGAAGAAGTGGATGTCATGCTGCCGCGCAAAGGCGAAGTCTTGGTAAAAATCATCGCTAGCGGCGTTTGTCATACCGATGCCTTTACCTTATCTGGTGAAGACCCAGAAGGTGTATTCCCAGCGATTTTGGGTCATGAAGGTGGTGGTATCGTTGAGCAAATTGGTGAAGGCGTCACCAGTGTCCAAGTTGGCGACCATGTCATTCCTCTATACACCGCAGAATGTGGTGAATGTAAATTCTGTACTTCAGGTAAAACCAACCTATGCTCAGCAGTGCGCGAGACTCAAGGTAAAGGTCTGATGCCAGACGGCACAACGCGTTTTTATAAAGATGGTCAGCCAATTTACCATTACATGGGTTGCTCAACTTTTTCTGAATATACTGTCTTGCCAGAGATCTCATTGGCTAAAGTCAATAAAGAAGCGCCATTAGAAGAAGTTTGCTTGCTAGGTTGTGGCGTCACGACTGGTATGGGTGCGGTCATGAACACTGCAAAAGTCGAAGAAGGTGCTACGGTCGCTATCTTTGGCATGGGCGGTATTGGGCTGTCAGCGGTCATCGGTGCTGCAATGGCAAAAGCCAGCCGCATCATTGTGATTGATATCAATGAAAGCAAGTTTGAGTTAGCCAAAAAACTAGGCGCAACTGACTGTATTAATCCAAAAGATTATGACAAACCAATTCAGGAAGTCATCGTTGAGTTAACCGATGGCGGTGTTGATTATTCGTTTGAATGTATCGGTAACGTCGATGTGATGCGTTCCGCGCTTGAGTGCTGCCATAAAGGCTGGGGCGAGTCGGTTATTATCGGCGTGGCTGGTGCAGGTAAAGAAATTTCAACCCGTCCATTCCAGTTAGTGACTGGTCGTGTCTGGAAAGGTTCAGCATTTGGCGGCGTGAAAGGTCGTACGGAATTGCCAGGTTATGTTGAGCGCTATCTAGCGGGCGAAATCCCATTACAGGATTTCATTACTCATACCATGCCATTAGAAGACATCAATGAAGCGTTTGACTTGATGCATAAAGGCGAGAGTATTCGTACGGTTATTCATTTTTAAGAATGAGTCATCATGATCTTTTTTAACAAATAATCGGTCATTTATAGGTGATTAACATTAAGTAGTTATGTTGTCATGATAACAGTGCTGTCTCTTTTTGGGGGCAGCATTTAATGTTTTAACAGAGGTGTTTTAGTATGTCCATAGAGAATATTAGTGTCAATAAAAGTTTTGGTGGCTGGCATAAGCAGTATAGCCATCATTCAAAATCATTAAATTGTAGTATGCAGTTTGCTATTTACTTGCCGCCTCAGATGGGCAGTGGTACAAAAGTCCCTGTCCTTTATTGGTTGTCAGGCTTGACCTGCACAGATGAGAACGTCATGCAGAAGTCTGGGATACAGCGTATTGCTGCAGAATTGGGTATCGCTATTGTCGCCCCAGATACTAGCCCTCGTGGTGAAGATGTTGCTGATGATGCAGCCTACGATTTAGGTCAAGGGGCAGGATTCTACGTTAATGCTACTGAGATGCCTTGGAGCAAGCACTACCAGATGTATGATTATGTGGTCAATGAGTTGCCTGAGTTAATTGAGGCATCGTTTCCAGTATCTGATAAGAGAGCCATTTCTGGTCATTCGATGGGTGGTCTTGGTGCGTTGAACATTGGCATGCTTAACCCAGAGCGTTACCGCTCAATGTCTGCTTTTAGTCCTATCAGTAACCCTGTGAATTCTCCATGGGGACAAAAAGCTTTTACTGCTTATTTAGGTGAAGATAAAGCCAATTGGCTGAACTACGATCCTAGTGAGCTCATGAAACGAGCAACTGAATTAGTTCCTGCTAAAGTAGATCAGGGTGAGTCTGACAACTTCCTTGTAGAGCAGCTCAAGCCAGAAGCTTTACTCGCAGCTGCAGAATCAAACGATTATCCTTTAATGTATCAATTGCATGAGGGCTATGACCATAGTTACTATTTTATCGCCAGCTTTATTGAAGAGCATTTGCGCTTTCATGCCAAACATCTAAGTCAGTAAACTGAACAACTGATGAAATATTTTTAGCTAACCGTAACACTATCAGTAATAGTGTTACGGGACTGATTTCGAGTATGGTAGCTATACCATTACACCGTATAGGCAAGGCATATTGTTTTCAAAGGGTTTGCGTTATAACTGTAGATCATATGCCTTCAAAGGAAACTCTAATCATCATGCATTTACTCCAAAACAAGATTAAAATTTTTAGCACACTAATCACTATTTTTTGTCTTACGCTATCATTACACGTCAATGCAGCAGGCTCACTAATTGACTCTGTCAAAAATGCTGAGAATAAATTGGGTGCTCGAATCGGCATGGCTGTGCATGATTTAGAGACCGAGCAACGCTGGGAGTATAGAGCTGATGAACGTTTTCCTTTAAGCAGTACTTTTAAAACACTTGCTTGTGCCAATGTTCTTCATAATGTTGACTTAGGTCAGGAAAAGATAGATAGAGTCATAAGGTTCTCTAAAAGAAATCTGGTTACTTACTCTCCTGTGACAGAAAAGCAGGTAGGCAAAAAAGGTATGTCTCTTGGGGAGTTGTGTCATGCAACCCTGTCAACCAGTGATAATTCAGCTGCCAACTTTATTTTGCAAGCCATAGGTGGACCTAAATCTCTCACTCATTTTTTACGTTCTATTGGGGACAATACAACGCGACTTGATCGCTGGGAAACTGAGCTGAATGAGGCGACACCTAAAGATAAAAGAGATACCACCACACCAATGGCAATGATAACGACACTTGAAAAATTAGTGGTGGGAGAAACATTATCTACTGAGTCTCGTCAACAACTGCAATCTTGGCTTAAGGCTAATGAGGTTGGTGATGCGCTGTTTCGTAAAGGTGTTCCAAGTGACTGGATCATAGCAGACAGAACAGGCGCTGGCGGTTATGGATCACGTGCGATTACGGCTGTAATGTGGCCTCCAGGTCGCAAACCTATCATCGCCGCTTTATACATTACGGACACCGATGCTTCGTTTGAAGATAGAAACGCTGTGATTGCGAAAATCGGTATAGAGATAGCAAACACAGTGTTGATAGAACGTACTCTTGAATAATCTAATGAATAAGGATGAAAGGTAGATCAAAAATAGTTTAATTTACTCGCAAAAATCTCATTTTGTGTACATTTTAGCTATATTGATAAATCAAACCATTGATCAATATAGCTCACAATTGAAGGTTTAAGTTCTCACTAGATAGCAGCCCTTCTTCCCATAACAGCGCTTATGGTAAATAAGAATAAAGATCCAAAAGCTCACTGCATGTACACAACGAAGTACATTTAGACTACCTTATTCACTCCAACTATAACTGTTAGCTCTGCTTTAAGACACGATAAACGGTAGCTACCCCAACACCAACCGCCTTAGCGACTTCCTCTTTTGTCATATTGTTTTGACTATCTAATTCTCTAATACGATTGTGTTTCGTTGTATTAGGCTTCTTACCAGTGGGCTTATAGCCACTGTTCGCCAATCCCTGCTTAATACGCTCTCTACGTTTGTCGTTATCAAGCTTTGCCATCGTTGCTAATAAGTCGATCAGCATATGATTAATCACTGTTAGAATCTCACCTGTCATACCCTTACTTACCATATGCGTTGTTGGTAGATCAGCCACTACCAATCGTAAACCCTTATCTTTGATGCGCTGCTTTAGAATCGAAAAATCATCTTGAGATAGCCTGCTTAATCTATCCACGCTTTCAACTAGTAGAATATCGCCTTGCTCAGCGTCCTTTAGCAGCTTAGCTAATGCTGGTCTATCGAGCTTCGTACCACTGAAGTGCTCAACGTAATCAACATGGTTGTCATCATAATCTCTACTGAAAGTAATCAATTCCGCTAATGCTCTAGTAGCGTCTTGATCCTTAGTGCTAGCTCTCACATAAATACGCACGGTCATAACGCTATCCCTATTACTTAGACTTAATAATTAATGTTCATTGATAATAGCAAGATATTACTATCATTTAATAATAGAAACAAGTCTAATGATAGATAGGTTATCGTTTAGAAGTTTTATGTTTTATGTATAGTGCAATGGGAAGA
>NZ_PJBX01000119.1:0-26662 GCF_002836335.1 Psychrobacter sp. Sarcosine-02u-2
TTATCAAACCATGCTTTATTGTCTTTAGGGCTCATAGAATCAAAGCTAACATAAATACCTTCATCGTCTAAGGTTGCATACCAATGGTCGGCATTATTGCCGGTCAATATCTGGAAATACTTATTATTTACAATCCTACCGACCGTATAGATTTCACCTTCTTTATAAAACTCGTTACCTTGGATGCATATTAATTTGTCATCAGTGTTTATCATATCGTCCCATTTTATCTATGGCTAAATACAGCTAGGATAGCAATAGCACTGAGATTAATGAAGATGACTTTATAAGCAGTATTTTATTATTAGGTATAGGTTATGCAGGTGTTTTATTACCAGTTATTGCTACACAATACTATTGTAAGTATTAATGAGATAGCATTTAGCAAATTTTAGAAATAAAAAAGCCAGCAACATGACGTTACTGGCTTTCTTAGACGGGTAGTAAGTTTACACTACCACCAAAAATTACTCTTCTGAGTAATCTTCGTTGTCGTCTTCAACTTCTTCAGCGGCATCTTCGTTGTCGCCATCTTCAGAAAGAATGGTTACTAAGATGCTAGCAGTTACGTCATGGTGTAGTTGAATATCAACATTGTATTCGCCCACTTGACGTAGTGTACCTTCAGGTAGCTTGATTTCAGCACGGTCAACTTCTAGACCTGAGTTAGTCAATGCTTCAGCGATATCGCGAGTACCGATAGAGCCAAATAGCTTGCCTTCGTCACCTGATTTAGCGCGCATGATAACATTAACGTCCGTTAACGCGTCAGCACGTTCTTGAGCAACCGCTACTTCTTTTGCTTCTTCAGCTTCAAGCTCAGCACGGCGTGCTTCGAACTTTTCAATGTTTGCTTTAGTTGCAGGTAGTGCTTTGCCCTGAGGGATAAGAAAGTTACGTCCGTAACCTGGTTTCACATCGACAGTTTCACCGAGTTTACCAAGGTTGACGATACGCTGTAACAAAATAATTTGCATGAGTCATTCCTAGTTAACGGTTAAATTACTGATGGTTGTCAGTATACGGAAGTAGCGCAAGATAGCGAGCTTGCTTGATAGCAGTGGCTAGCTGACGCTGATATTTAGTAGATGTACCGGTGATGCGGCTTGGTACGATTTTACCATTGTCACTGATGTACTGTTTTAGCAATTCAACATCTTTATAATCGATGTGAGTGATGCCTTCAGCAGTGAAACGGCAGAATTTGCGACGGCGATAGAAACGTGCCATGAGTATTCTCCTTTAATTAGTCTTCACTGTTGTCGTTGTCGTCGTTTTCACGATTGTCTGGACGACGAGTCGTTGCTTTGCGTGCGCGTTTTTCATCGGCATTCTTGGCTAACTGCGACTCTTCAGTGACAGCTTCGTCACGGCGCATAACTAGACTACGAATGATCGCGTCGTTATAACGGAATAATTCTTCAAGTTCAGCCAAAGTCTCACCGTCAGTTTCAACGTTGAAAAGAACGTAGTGAGCTTTGTGAATTTTGTTAATTGGGTAAGCCAATTGACGACGACCCCAATCTTCTAGACGATGGATCGTACCGCCGTTGTCTTGAACCAACTTGATATAGCGTTCAACCATGCCGACCACTTGGTCGCTTTGGTCTGGGTGTACAAGTAACACCAGTTCGTAATGTCGCATTATGACTCCTTACGGATTAGTAGCTATTAACCCTATGTTAATAGCAAGGAGATTTATAAGGTAAGCCCAAATCTTATCGAATTTTGCAAAAACAATAGGGGATAAGCTTAGTTTATAAAGCGCCGTATTATAACAGTACTCAGCCTTTAACACAAAGGTTAATGACTGAGCGTCTGTCAATAAATAATAAAAGACGTAAATATAAATTCTTCAATAAAAAAGCAGCGTATAAACGCCACTTTTTCATATAACCTTATGATATTTATAACAATCGTTTTTATCATAAACTTATAAACCCATTATTTTGCCTTGGGTTGTTTGACCAATTGGCTATTATCGGCTTTCACTACTAAGGTTTTAGCCAGTTTATCATGCCAACCGATGTTTTCAGGACTTTTTGAGGCCATATAATAATGAACAATAATAACCACAAAACCTAAAAAGCTAGTAAATGAGAATAATAAGTTATAAATAATAAACAGTAGTAGCGTACGCATGCCAATAAGCTTGCTAAAAGAAGGCAAGCGGTGGGTGCTTTGGTCAACGACGCGAATACCGGTAATCAGCTTACCAAGTGATTGTCCACGCAAGGTAATAAATACCAGCTGCAGCGCAAACAAACCAAACACCATCACTTGTGACATCATCAAAGTGCTGCTAGGAATACTTTCCATCAAGGTCATGGAATACTGATACGCGGCATCCATATCTTGGATGTTTTGAAATTTGGTATAGTCCACATCCATTTTGGTCAATGCCATGACCAGCGGTAAAATCGCTAATATATACAGTAAGCCATTTAGCGCAGTCGCTAACACCCGCGACATAATCGGCGCAAGGACAACATTACCGACGACTTTATCTTTAGGCGAGGCGGCTTTGACTGCAGCAGACTTATTTAATGACACGTTTTTATTGGGTGTATATTGACGATTGGTGGTCATGTCCAGCTTGGTATTTTTAGCGTTCTCTGCTGGGCGTTCAGGCTTACCATACAATCTGTCTAGCGATACCGCTTTGTCATCTTTAGAGGTGCTACTAGCAGAATCTTCTGGGAAGATAGTGACGTTATTGATAATAGAGTCATTATCATCTGCCGACACTATAGGAGCAGGACGATAATAAGTCTGATTATTGGTTAAATTACCAACACGCTGCCACTGATCTAGGCCTTCATGCCACATCAAATCATCTAATACCACTTCACCTGAGGCGAGCATAATATTGAGCTGATCCAACGTGTATGGACCCGCTTGTACGTTATTTCGAGCAAGGAAAATCTGCATAATTGCCTACATAGTTAGTCATATCTTAAGTCACTTTTTCAAGCCACTTTCGCTAATACATTATATTAGGGTCTATTTGAAAAAATCAAATAGACCCTAATGTTAGTATATTAAATGACTCTGTCAATTAACGCTGTGACGTATCGTTACGTCTTATTTCGTTTCTTCGCCAGCTAAGAAGAACCAAGTATCTAACACTGAGTCAGGGTTTAGTGACACTGAGTTGATGCCTTGTTCCATGAGCCAAAAAGCAAGATCTGGATGATCTGATGGACCTTGACCGCAAATACCAATGTATTTGCCTGCTTTGTTACAAGCTTCAATCGCCATAGATAATAGCTTCTTAACCGCAGGATCACGCTCATCAAATAGATGTGAGACGATACCTGAGTCACGGTCAAGACCTAGCGTTAACTGAGTCAAGTCGTTTGAACCGATTGAGAAACCATCGAAGTGCTCTAGGAAATCTTCTGCTAATAGCGCGTTGGTTGGTAGCTCACACATCATGATGACGCGCAGACCATTTTCGCCACGTTTTAGACCGTTTTTCGCGAGTAGCTCGATGACCTCTTTTGCTTCGCCAACGGTACGAACGAATGGAATCATAATCTCAACGTTGGTCAAGCCCATCTCATCACGGACGCGTTTTAGTGCTTTACACTCAAGCTCGAAGCAGTCACGGAAGTTGTCAGACACATAGCGACTGGCACCGCGGAAACCTAGCATTGGGTTTTCTTCTGATGGCTCGTATAATTTACCGCCGAGCAAGTTGGCATATTCGTTTGATTTAAAATCAGACATACGCACGATAACTGGCTGATCCATAAAGGCAACGGCTAGGGTTGAGATACCTTCGACCAATTTATCCACATAGAAATCGACTGGTGAGGCATAACCGGCGATACGCTCATTGATCGCTTGGGCGATTTCACGTGGCAAGCTGTTCATGTTCAGTAGCGCTTTTGGATGCACACCAATCATACGGTTGATGATGAACTCTAAACGCGCAAGACCGATACCTTCGTTTGGCATTTGGGTAAATGAGAAAGCGCGATCTGGGTTACCCACGTTCATCATGACTTTGAATGCAAGCTCTGGCATAGATTCAACAGAGTTGGTCTGTACTTCAAAATCAATCTGACCTTCATAAATAAAGCCAGTATCACCTTCAGCACAAGAAACCGTCACGTCTTGACCATCAACCAATAATTCAGTGGCATTACCACAGCCAACGATAGCTGGAACACCAAGTTCACGGGCGATAATAGCCGCGTGACAAGTACGACCACCACGGTTGGTGATAATCGCAGAAGCACGCTTCATGACGGGTTCCCAATCCGGATCGGTCATGTCTGATACTAAGACGTCGCCGTCTTCTACTTTATCCATCTCGTTTAGGTTGCTAACGATACGTACTTTACCAGCGCCGATGCGTTGACCGATTGAACGACCTTCACATAGGATTTTAGCATCGCCAGTATTGATGATATAACGCTCCATGACGTTGCTGTCTTGGCGGCTCTTAACGGTTTCTGGACGTGCTTGGACGATAAAGATTTCACCGCTGTCGCCGTCTTTTGCCCACTCGATATCCATCGCTTGACCATAATGCTTTTCAATAGTCATGGCTTGTTTGGCAAGTGAGTTTAGCTCTTCAGTGGTTAAAGAGAACTGCATGCGGTCTTGTTTTTCGACATCGACGGTTTTGACAGACTTAGTAGTGCTGCCTTCATCACCATAAATCATTTTCTTATGCTTGCTGCCTAGATTACGGCGAATGACCGCAGGCTTGCCATTTTCAAGCAATTTTTTAGAGATATAGAATTCGTCAGGGTTGACTGCACCTTGCACAACCATTTCACCTAGACCGTAGCTTGAGGTGATAAAGACCACTTGATCAAAGCCACTTTCCGTATCTAGGGTAAACATCACACCAGCAGCGCCAGTTTCTGAACGTACCATGCGCTGTACAGCAGCAGATAGGGCAACGCCTTCGTGCTCAAAACCTTTATGCACACGATAAGAAATCGCGCGATCATTATATAAAGAGGCGAATACTTCTTTAATAGCAATCAGGACGTTATCAATGCCGCGAATGTTCAAGAAAGTTTCTTGCTGACCGGCAAATGACGCATCTGGCAAATCTTCAGCCGTGGCAGAAGAACGTACCGCAACCGCGATGTCTTCGCCGCCACTCATGGTTTCAAACGACTGGCGCACTTCTTGCTCAAGGTCGCTTGGCAGCTCTTGCTCAATAATCCAAGTACGGATTTTTTTACCAGTCTCAGCAAGCTTATTAACATCATTCACATCAAGCGTTTTAAGCTCGTTGTTGATTTTGTCGAGTAAGCCTGTTTCTGTCAAAAAGCGATTGAACGCATTTGAAGTGGTCGCAAAGCCACCTGGAACGCTGACACCCAAATCAGATAAATGGCTGATCATCTCGCCAAGCGAGGCATTCTTGCCGCCAACCATCTCAATGTCATCTTTTCCTAGCTGATCAAGATTGATTACAAGTGCTGTAGATTGCGCTGCCATGATAACTCCAGAAAATAAGGTTATTTAGTAAAGATTATAACGGTCGATTATACCCCTATATTTGGATAATTTCGATACCTAGAACCAAATAAATCGTCAAAAATATACAAATTGTGGCGTTTGCTACATATTTGCGCGGTCAAAAATCAATATTTGTTTGTTAGAATATAACAAAGAGTAAAATATAACTGGTTTCTAGAGAAAAAATTTGCTGATAAGAAACCTTCCTTTATAGCAATACTATAGATGCATAAATACTCTTAATAGATATCCTTATTACATCGTACTTACTAAGTGTACGCCTGTAACATTGATTTCTATTAGACAGCTATTGTGCGTATAATATAGGGCACAATAAACTAACCGCTACAGATTTTCTGCGCTAAATAAAAGCGCCTATTGAGATCTTAACCAAGGTGTTCACGTTATGTTTGTAAATAATCCGCCAGAAGCCGCCAAGCCGACCATTCAAAACAAACAAGCGTTGCAAGTAGATAACGACCAAAATATCAGAACGGCGTTTTTTATCTCTGATGGGACGGCGATTACCGCAGAAACCCTTGGACGCGCCATTTTAAGTCAATTTGCCTCTGTGCCTTTTGAAACTCGAGTGTTGCCTTATGTTGATAGCTTAGAGCGCGCCGAAGAAGCGGTCGAACAAATCAATATGGCCTATCAGCGCGACGGTTTGCTACCCTTGGTGTTCGATACGATTGTTAGCCCTGAGATTCGTGAAAAAATCAATTCAGCGCATAGCTGTAATTTGGATATGTATGAAGGGTTAATCGGCCGAGTCGCAGAAGAGACGGGCGTCGAGCCGGACGCGCATTCGGGTCATGCCCACGATAATGTCGATTCTGAAACTTATAAAGAACGTATCGATGCCGTGCATTTTGCGCTAGATAACGATGATGGTGCACGTACTCGTCATTATCATGCAGCAGATATCATTCTTATTGGTGTTTCGCGCTCTGGCAAAACCCCAACCTCACTGTATTTAGCGCTACAATTTGGTATTCGAGCGGCAAACTATCCGCTAACCGAAGAAGATTTAAACGACAATCAATTGCCAAAAGCCTTACGTGAGCATAAGCACAAGTTATTTGGCTTGTTAATCGATACCGATCGCTTAGTAAAAATCCGCCAAGAACGCCGCGCGGGCAGCCGTTATTCTAGCTATCAGCAATGTCAGCAAGAACAGCGCGCCATACAGGGCATTTATATCTCGCAAGGGATTCCGAGTCTTGATGTCTCTGAGATGTCTGTTGAAGAGATTGCCACACGTATCTTGCAGATGACGGGACTTAAACGCCGTATTGGCTAAAGGGATTAAGCAACAGCGTATAACGAATAACGGCTATGGCGATAACGTAACTGTCGCCAATATTGCAAAATATCCTATCAGCACGTATGGTAGGCACGCTTTAGCGCTATGGGTCTAACTTGATCGTTACTTGTAGACATTCATAGTCTAAAAAACACACAGATTTATAAATTAATAAAAGAGGATACGATGGGAAGCAAACCGATAAGCGACGCGACCAATGACACGGGTAAAGACATTCATACCGAAGTGTCTAATAAAGAAAGCGGCCGCGCGCCGAACCCTGAGCATACTGAAGGCAAAACTAAAAAAGCAAAAATTGAGCAAACCCATGAGCAAGTCACTGAAGATATCATGCATCACCCTGATTTGGTCAATCCGCTTGATGATATCCGCATCGATATTAAAACTCCTTTTACTAAAGACTCGCAGCGCATCAAAGGCGATAAGCATAAGTATGAATATGACGCCGTTGTCCTAGGCGCAGGGCCTGCTGGTGAAGCGGCGGCGATGAAGCTGACGAAGGCTGGCAAAAAAGTTGCGGTGATTGATCCGCGTGAACAGGTTGGTGGTAACTCGACCCATGTGGGCACGATTCCAAGTAAAGCCTTGCGTCAATCGGTCTTTAACTTGATTAACTTTCGCCGCGATCCTATGTTTACCAAGGCGATGGAGTATCAGCAAGTACCTCTAAACCGTGTGCTCGCTAATGCGCGCCGCGTCATCCGTAATCAAGTAAGCACCCACACCCGTTTTTATGAGCGCAACCGTATTGATGTGATTCATGGTTGGGCAAGCTTTGTTGATGCGCATACTTTAAGTGTCGGAAAAGACGACGGCGTCTTTGAAACCGTGACCTTTAATAAAGCCATTATTACCGTTGGTAGTCGTCCTTATCGTCCTGATATTTTAGACTTTGACCATCCGCGTGTGTTTGACTCTGATAAAATCTTGCAAATGGATTATGTGGTCAAAAAAATCATCATTTATGGCGCAGGCGTCATCGGCTGTGAATATGCCTCAATCTTTACTGGTCTTGGCTATAAAGTTGACTTAATTAATAACCAAAATCAATTGCTCAATTATTTAGACAGTGAGATTAGTGATGCCATTGCTCATGACTTTAGACAGTTTGGCGTCTTGATTCGTAGCAATGAAGAGATTGACCACCTTGAAACTCACGATGACTATGTGGTTCTACATCTAAAAAGTGGTAAGCGTATCAAATCAGATGCCATTCTTTGGTCAAATGGGCGTTCGGGTAACACCGAAGGCTTAAACTTAGAGGCCATTGGGCTGGAAGCCAATAGCCGTGGTCAGCTAAAAGTAGATGATACGTACTGTACGGGCGTCGAAAATATCTATGCCGCTGGTGACGTCATTGGCTGGCCCTCATTGGCCTCAGCGGCCTACGATCAAGGACGCTGTGCGGCGGCGTTTATGGTTGGCGATAGCGATGCCGAGCCAGTATCAAGCGTGCCAACAGGTATCTATACCATCCCTGAGATTTCTTGTATCGGTAAAACTGAGCAAGAGCTGACCGATGAAAAAGTCCCTTATGAAGTCGGGCAGGCGTTCTTTAAACATCTGGCACGGGCGCAAATCATTGGTGAGCGTTCGGGCGTGTTAAAGATTTTGTTCCACCGTGAGACGCTTGAGATTTTAGGCATTCATTGCTACGGCAATCATGCCTCAGAGATTATTCACATTGGTCAGGCGGTCATGAAATGCAATAATACCCTTGAGTATTTTGTGAACACAACTTTTAACTATCCAACGATGGCAGAAGCCTATCGCGTCGCCGCTCTCAATGGTTTAAATCGCGTTTTTTAAACCAAACATCATCAAGTCAGATAAATAAAAAAGCGCCTGCTTCTTGAGTAGGCGCTTTTTTTTGAGGTGTTTTTATAGCATAAACACCAATACTATCCATATATTTTTATACTAAACAGCAGTTTTGCTTTGGCTCGTACGCCAGCGGAAAAGGAGCAGTAATAAAAAGTAAAATGCCCACAATCCTGCCAATGCATAAAAGCCAGTTGCGACTTGCGCCACACTCGCGCCCATTTGATTGAGCTGAACAGAGGTATTAATACCAGGCGTCGTCGGTATGACCCAGCGGATGATTTGTAAAAATTCTGGTAATTGATTGGCAGGCCATGGATATCCGCTGACAAAAAACATCGGTAGCGAGCTAAAAATCAAGATTTGCATACTGCGCTCACGCTGACGGAACCAGAGCCCAAACACACAACCAAGCGTGGCGACTGTCGGGCAAAATAGCAGCAAAAATAACAAGCTGCCAAGCATGTTTTGACCACGCGGATAATGGTGCAGCTCAAAGGTCCAACCATAATAAAAACAGCCGATGATAAAGCTGAACATACTGAGGGCTGCAATACGGCCAAGCCAGCCGCGAATACTGGCAGTATGACGACGCTGCTCATACCAAGTGCCAATTAACATCGCTGTCGACATCAACAGGGTTTGTTGCAGAATAAGAATAGCGACCGCTGGCACCACATAAGCGCCGTAGCCTTCGGTTTGATTGTATAAAGGGATGATTCTTAACGGTACCGCTTGGGTATTTGCCGCTGCGGTTGCAGAATACGCCCCTTGCGCCACGCTTTTTTTAATCTCAACGCCCGCTGAAACCGTACTGACCGCCTGCAAAAAACCCATTTGAACGTTTTTATTTAATAGAAAATAACCCCCATTGCCTAATACGCTGATGCTCGCTGCTTTGCCAGATAAGACTTGCTGCTCAAGTCCGCTTGGGATAATCATATATCCAGCGATGTCATCGGACCATATCGCTTCTTGAGCGTCTTGCTCATTTAAAAAACGCTTGGTATCGAGCTGCGGGCTAGCACTGGCATAACGAACGATGGTTTGAGACAGATTAGTATTGTCTTGATCGACAATACCAACGGGCACATGGTTGACCACTTCGGTTGAATACGGCCAAGGATAGAAGAAGCCATAAATAATTGGCGCAATCATGAGCAGTAGTAGCACGCCTTTATCAGAAAAGACGTCTTTGATAGTTTGCAAAAAACTGCCGAAAAATTTTTGTGATGGTGAATGAGTTTTTGCCTCTAACATAGCTCTAGAAGGCTGATTTTTTGTTGCTATGAGGTTTTCTTGAGATAAAGGTTCTTTTGGTGTCATAACCATTAGCGTGCCCCCCAGCGTTCAGGATGTGCGAGCGCGCGCTTGCTCAATAAGGCGGCTAAAAACATAGTGACAATCGTCGCAAGCGTCAGTCCATAGACGATGGGTAATGAGATGGCAACCGGCGCTTGCATTTGTAATTGCGCTATATGCAGCTTAAGGTAATGGGTCAGTGGTAGGGCATCCGACCAATGCTGAGCGTTTTTACTGATGGCGATATAGGGAAATGTTACCCCAGCAAAGGCATAAGAAGGCGCTGAGATAAATCCGGTTGACGATAAACCCATGCGTAACGAAAATGAGGTTAAGGTAAATATCGCACCCAGCCAAAATGACAACATCATTAGCAATACAAGGCCAATATAAGTCGCAATAATGGAGCTGATAGCAACCGCTTGCTGCGGCGCGGCGAGCCATAACGCTAAAACTGACCATAAGCTATAAGCCAGCATGGGCCAAAAGTACTTACCCAATAAACCAAAAAGCAAAACTGATACACTAGCTTTTCTTGGCTTAGTATCTTCAATGAGTGTTTGATTATCTTCAGTTAAGACTGAAACGGCCGTGGTCTGACGGTCTTTATTTTGGCTACCTTGAATCTCATTGTCTTTAATAGTGGTTAAATCAGGCTGACCACCATTAATAAAGTCATACCAAATACCGATTTTCTTATCGCGCAATTCACGCCCAATGGTCGTCGCGCCAATGACCATGGCTAAAATATGCAGCAGTGCTGGGATAACGGTTGATGCTAAAAACTGTTGATAGTCGGTTGCTGCATTAAACAAACTGATCCGTTGAATACCAATGGGCGAGTAAGCAATCGCTGCTTGCGAGGGTGCCATGCCTTTTTTGACCAAACGCTGTATTTCAACGCCTGCCGATAGCGTCCCAATCACCGATTGGACACTGGTTTGGATAATGCCAGAATGAGTACCGTATTGGGCATTTACTTGCAATACAATCGGTGCCGGTTTACTCGATGAGATATTGCGCGAGAAATCCTCTGGAATAATAACCACCGCATAGATATCACGTTGCAGGAGCGCTGCTTCTACTGCTGCTGGCGAGTGATAAAGCTGTCTGACCGTCAGGTTTGGGTTGGCTTCCAAATAACGCACCGCAGTATTGGCAACAGGACCACGATCGTTATCCACGACGCCAATGGGTAAATCGGTGATTTGTATTTGTGAAAAAATCCACCAAATCAAGAGCACGGTCGCAAGCGGTATCCAGACCACCATGCTTAAATCCCACGGATTTTTGGCTAAAAACCGGCGCTCGTAGCCTGCACTACGTATAAAGGCGCCGATTAATCCGCCGCGTTGCCCGTTTTGCTCAGTCAGGCGCATGGCTTACTCTTTGGTCTGATTGGCAAGGGTTGGATTGATATTGACGACCACGCTCATTCCCGATCGGATACGTCTATCAGGTGTTGATGGTCGCGCTTTAACTTCAAAGGTGCGCACATCAAAACCATCGTTGTTGTTGGTCGGACGCCAAGTAGCAAAGTCAGACAAGGTTGAGGTCGCATAAACAGTAAACTGCTTGGTATAAGGCTTTTCAGGCGAGGATAAAGCAGGAATCGTACCCATAAAACGCTGCCCAATGGCAAACTGGTTTAAGTAGGTTTCAGTGACGTTAAGTACTACCCATTGATCGTCTGTATTAACCAAAGTTAGGATAGGCACACCTTGTCCAATGACTTCGCCCGCGTTGACGATGACATTATCCACGATACCGGCAATTGGACTTTTTAGATTGGCTTCTTCTTTAGCGACCAGTGCTTCTTCTAGTTGCGCATCGACTTGGGCAACTTGGGCGGTTGCGGCAGATTTATCCTCGCTGCGAGCGCCTTCTTTTGCCAAATCATACTGCAAGCGCGCCGCTTCTGTCTTATCTTGAGTCGCTAGATATTGCGCATAAGCTTCATCGCGCTTTTGCCGTGCCATCAGACCTTCTTCATAAAGACGGTTGACGCGCTGATAAGTATTTTCTGCCAAATCAGACGCCGCTTTATTGGCTTGCCAAGCCGCTTTTGCTTGGGCAATTTCTTGTGGGCGGGCACCGTTTTCTGCTTTATCAAGCTGGCTTTGCGCCATTTGCTTGCCAGCACGCGCCTGATTGATTTTAGCGTTAATCTCAGGTGAGTCCATTTCAATAAGCTGCTGACCGACCGTTACCGCATCACCTTCTGTGACCATGATTTGAGCAATACGCCCCGGTACTTTTGCAGCAATAGACGTTTGCTGCATTTGCATTTGACCTTGTAAGGTGATGACTTCAGGCTCATTGTGTTGATTGCTTTTATACAAACCATAAGCAATTGCCCCTAATATAAGCAGCACAAGAAGTACCAAAATCGCCTTTTTAATACCGACAGATTTATCCGCGTTTGCAGGCTCGCGTTTATAAGGCGGCACCGCTTGTTCTTGGTCAATATCAGTGCTGTCGATTCTATTAGTGCTATCGACGCTATCAGTATTATCAAAGCCGGATTCAGTCGGTTTAGTACCATTAATCGCATCAGCATCAACGGGCGTTTGCTCATGATGACTGCGGTTTGTTTCAGTAGCTTGGTCTGTAGCAGGTAGTTTGCGTGAGTCGCCTGATTCGTTATTAGATTCAGTCATGACAGTGAGATTCCTAAAGCGATAAAGTCGGTAATAAGCAGAATAGTGTTGGCGTTATTTAATCTTGGCATTTAATCTTATTATTTAATATTTTCTACTGAACTGGCTACTTGTTATATAGGGTTGGTAGACGTATATCAGCGGCGTTCAAGTAAGCATTAAAAGCAAGCGGCGTACCGCAGCTTTGCATCAAGGCGGCAAGCGACTGGACATAAGTATTTGCTGCTTGCGCTTGCTCAGTGCGCGCTTTGAGGTATTGTGTCTGAGCTTGTACCACATCGATGGGCGTATTCACCCCTTCCTGTAGTCCAAGTTGACGTAAGCGCAATACCTCTGCTGCCAAATCCACATTGCTTTGCAAGGCTTGATAGCGTGATTGGGCGTTATTGACATCGTGCCAGTTTTTTTCGACGAGCAATAACAGGTTGTCACTGACTTCTATCTCTGACAAATCTGCTTGGCGTATTTTGGCATTACTAGAAGCTAAAGACGCCTTTTTATCCAGCCCGCCCCAAAGCTTCCAACTTGCTGAGATACCAGCGACCCAACTGGGGTCTTTTTCTACTTGGCTATAGCCATAAAGCATGACGGTAGGTTTGTAGCCGGTATCAGATAGCGCATGTAACTGCTGCGCTTGCGCTCGTTTGGCGGCAACTTTTTGCAAACCTGGATGATTATTCAGTGCTAAGTCTTGAAAGTAATTGACATCAGGCAGAGGACGGCTTGAGACAAATAAAGGCGTGCTGGGTTTGATACGATAATCGGTACGTAAAAGCCGCTGCAATGCCATCATTGCCAGACGCGCATCATTATTAGCGTTGACCGATTCGCTTTTTGCATCGGCAAGCGCCGATTGTGCTTCTAAGCGATCGACACGGGAGATAAAGCCTTCTTCAAAAAGCCGCTGCGCCATATGGTCAACTTGCTGCACCGTATCATAAGCATCGTCACGTAAATAAGCGGCAATAATCGCCAACTGTGCCTTAAAATAACGCTCAACTAAGGTGTTATACAGCTCGTTGGTATCTAGTATGCTATCAGCAACGGCTTCTTGGGTGCGAGCAGTGGAGGCGCCTGTTAATGCCTCTGTGCGTCCAGCGGTATAAATGGGCCATACCACGCCAAGGCCTGCGCCCGTCATTGAACCCGAGCGCTTTAAGTCGTAAGTATCTGGGATACGGTCACCGACCAATTCCCCAAAGTCTGGCAAATTTTCTATGTCTATCGGCGGGTCGATACCATCAATACTACTATTCACATCGTTGATAATACCGTTTTTAATTGACGATAAATCAACATCGGCGTCCAAGTTATAAGCAGTGGCGGAGGCGCGCGCAAATACTAACGGGTGGTCGATGGTTTTTAACGCATCGGTTTCATACTCACTGGCAGCAATCGCGGCTTGATTGGCGGCGATTTTCGGTGAAACTTGCAATAAAATATTTTGTGCTTGCTCAAGACTAAGCAGACTCGATACTTCTAACGGGTAGCTATTGTCAATGCTTTTATGGGTAATAGGATCGATAAGGGTGGTTAAATGAGCGTTTGGCTCAACTTTAACTGGCTGTGTTTCTATCGGCGCGGCTTTATTTTTTATGATGCCTTTTTGCGCAGGGTTTTTATAAGTTTGAGTGTGAGTTATTTGAGTGCCGTTTTCTTGAACACTATTTTTAATACCACTACTGCCTTGCAGGCTGCTTGGCGTATCCGCGTCAACAATTTGCGTCACGACAACGGGCGCTACTTCATTTTGGGACGTGTTAACATCATCATTGGCGTTTGCGGAGTAAGACGCGGCTAAGCCCATGAGCGTAACCGTCATCACCGCAGTAGACAGAGTCGATAAAGCAAGTTTCATAAGTCACATAAGCCATTAATTAGAATGCAAAGTGTTTAAAGCGCAAAATTTCTAGTAGGTAGTCAAATAGGGCAATATTATAGACCATTAATAGAAAGCAAAAATTGGTTATTCATAACAAAGCGTACACTGTAGTGGCACAATGGTGACGGGTCAATGCTCACTATTTGCTTATTTTGCGTTGAATGGTCACCAGTTTTATGTTAAGTGTCTAGCTTCAAGACAGATAATAGCATTATTTACGAATTGGTTTATAAATCAGTGATAAAACCTGATAAAAATTAGCCGATAAAAAATAACATTATATAAAATAGGATGCGAGTAATGGCAGGATATATTTTAGCGCTAGATCAAGGTACGACGTCGAGCCGCGCAATATTGTATGACAACCATGCCCGCCCGATTAAAATGGCCCAGCAGCCGACGACTTTAAAAACTCCGCAGGCAAGTTTTGTTGAGCAAGATGCGCAGCAGATTTGGCAAACGCAGATTAGCTGTGCTCATGATGTGATTAATCAAGCAGGGCTGCTAGCCACCGATGTCACCAGTATAGCGATTACCAATCAGCGTGAGTCTATCGTGATGTGGGATAAGCAAACGGGCAAACCTTTAGCGCCTGCCATTATTTGGCAAGACCGCCGTACTGCCAGCTATTGTAAAACGCTTGCTGCGAAAAGCCCGAGCGCTAAGACGGATAACAGCCATGATGATATGGCCAGTGAGATTCAACGTCTCACAGGCTTGCGTTTGGATCCATATTTTAGCGCCAGTAAAATTGCATGGCTGTTAGAAAACGATCCCAAATTAAGAGTCCGCGCTAATAAAGGCGAAATCGCGGTCGGCACTATAGACAGCTGGCTTATCTATAAATTAACCGGCGGCGAGCATGTCATTGACGTCACCAATGCTTGTCGTACCTTATTATATGATATTCATAAACTGGCATGGTCGGAGGAGCTATGTACCTGCTTTGGGATACCGATGAGCATATTGCCCAAGATACTACCGTCTGATGGCGATTTTGGTAAAACCAAAAAAGGACTGTTTGCTAAACAAATCCCCATTCAGGCGGTATTGGGCGACCAGCAAGCGGCGCTGTTTGGGCAAGGTTGCCTCAATGCAGGCATGGCAAAAAATACCTATGGCACCGGCTGTTTTATGCTGATGAATATTGGTAAAGAGCCAAAACTGAGCGAGCATAAGTTACTGACGACCATTGCTTGGCAACGCAAATCAACGCCAACCCGCCCAGACAATCTATCCTTTGATCAAATTGTGCAGTCTGGCAGACGCTTGCTACAGCCGCCCAAAAGAGAAGTCACTTATGCCTTAGAGGGTAGTGTGTTTATGGCGGGCGCTATCGTGCAGTGGCTGCGTGACAATCTTGGCATGATTCAACAAAGCAGTGAGGTTGAGCATCTAGCGCGGCAAGTAGATAGTAGTGAGGAGGTGGTATTGCTCCCAGCATTTACAGGGCTTGCGGCGCCTTATTGGCGCTCAGATATCAATGCCAGTATTACTGGTATGAGCCGCGGCACAACCAAAGCCCATATTGCGCGCGCGGCTCTCGAGGCCATTGCCTATCAAACTTACGATGTGCTGATTGCCATGCAAAAGGACAGCCCGCATCCTTTGACTGAATTAAGAGTGGATGGCGGTGCGGCGAATAACGACTTGCTCATGCAGTTTCAAGCCGACTTATTAGGCGTACCAGTGCTACGCCCTAAAGACACAGAGATTACCGCTAAAGGTGCAGCATTATTAGCCGGATTAAAAACCGGTCTCTACGATGAGACTACGATACAAGCCTCGTGGCAGATTGATCGCATCTTTGAGCCTGAGATGTCTGCGGATAGGCGTGAACAGCATCTTGATAAGTGGCAACAAGCGATTGATAGAGCGCTAAAAGTCTTATAAATATTTAAATGAAAATTAAAGTTTTAGTGAATAGACGCTTATAAATTACTCAAAATACTCTGCTGCCCTACAAAATAGTGATAAAGATACAGGCTGTAACGCAAGGCAATCTTAATTTGGACATAGTTTACATAATCTGTGTATCGGTCATTATCCATAAGTTCCTATACTTTAGATGAATCAAGCAACACTGCTAATTTATAAAAGTTAATTCTTAACAATTATTTTTATTGGTTAATTCTAATATTGCTTAGTTTGTTAAATTTAACGCTTTATAAATGAGTGAACAATAAATCTAATATATAACAAATAATTTAAGGATAATATTATGAATAACGATGGACGTATTACCGACCCCAATAACCGCGTAGTGAATGATGATTATGTTGAAGTGGGCGACAGAGAGCGTATTATCGATGATAACGATCGCCGCTTAGCAGGCACTGACCGTGATATTAATGGCAATAGAGTCGTTGCTCATGAAAATGACAATATCATCAACGACCACGATGCCATCGACCGTACTGCCGTTAAGCACATGTCAAAAGAAAGCAGAGAAGATTTAAACGCCGATCCAATTACAGGTGAGCCAGGTTCACATCCAATTGGTACTGGTATTGGTGGTGTTGGCGGGGCAGCAGCAGGCGCGGCAATTGGTACAATGGCAGGCCCATTAGGAACCTTAATCGGTGGTGCTATTGGTGCTATCGTTGGTGGCGGCGCAGGTCATGCAGCAGCAGAAGCGATTGATCCTACTCGTGAAGAAGCTTACTGGCGCGCAGAACATGCCAATGCCGATTATTACCGTGAAGGTCACGACTTTGACCGCGATTTACACCCAGCGTATGCGGTAGGTTATGCAAATCGCGCCCGTTATCCAGCCGATGCCCGTTTTGAAGATCATGAATCAGACTTAGAGCGTTCATGGCATGAAGTGAAAGGTGAGTCGCGCCTAGAATGGAACGAAGCACGCCGTGCCTCACGTGATGCATGGAACCGTGTATCGTAATAAAGTGATGAGTTCGTAGATAATGGCTATAAGTTAGGTTAGTCTTAAAAAATGAAGGATAATTTATATTTTGTTAAGCTGCTTTTTGCTAAACATACATGTTAAGTTAAACTAATGAGCTGTTTAACATAAATAAGCAAAGGATAAGAAAACTTACTCCTTCATTACTAGAGTTAGTTTGATTGTAGAACTGGCTCTGCTAACTCATAAATATAGTCAGTTTTATGTTATTTTAAAGCTTCCAAAGATTACTTTGGAGGCTTTTTTAATGTATATTGTTATATATGAATATATGGCAGTAAAAGGTTACTCTAGAAAATAGTCATTATCAAACAAAGACAATTATCAAAAACAGTTACTCGTAAAAAAGACAATTATCAAAAATAATAATAATAGGTAATTCATGGTTAATAACGCTGAAGACAATAGCCCTAAGCAGTTTTATATAGCAACGGCCAATTTACTTAATTTTGCTAACCCTAATCGAATTTATTATGAAAACGCGCCAGCTTATAGCGATAACGAATACCAGCATAAGATGCGCGGCATTACTGACTTACTAGCGAAGGCGCATGCTGATATTATAGCTGTGCAAGAAGTATGGGACAGTCAGGCGCTTGAAGCACTGGCAGTAGCACTCGGATTCAAACCTGAGCATGTGGTCATCCCGCTGGCAAGTAATGATAAGGCCAGTCCTTATACCCAAGGCAAAGGCGCGCAACAGACGCCAGCCGTCGGAATTATTACACGTTTTGAGCAGTTAGAAAGCACTTTGTTAGAACAGGTAGAACCAAAAGCGGTCATCGATATTCCTGATATCGGTCTTTATCAGCGCTTTAATCGTCCGCCGCTTGTATTACGAGTCAATGCCTTTGGACAACCGATTACGATTGTCACCGCGCATTTAAAAAGCAAACGGGCTTTTTTCCTACGCGATGAAAACGGTCAGTTGCTAGAGGATATGGACGATCCAAATATTCGGGTTCGTGCCAAGCTGCGTAGTTTGTGTATGCGCGCCGCAGAGGCTGCTTCTATCCGTATGTCCATTATTGAGCGCCTGCATCATACGCGTGAGCCACTGATTTTATTAGGCGATATGAACGATGTCACCGGTAGCGTGACCACTCAATTGATGAGCGAGACAGGCGAAGTCAATTATGATAAAAGTATGCGCGATGTCGCGTTATTTGACGCCGCTCGTATTCAAGCACGTTATGGCTGGATGAAAGATGTTGCTTATACCCATATTTATCAGGGTATGCCTGAAGTGATTGATCAGCTGTTTGTTTCAGAAGAGTTTTTACCTGATAGTAAGTTTTCGCTCGGTCAGGTTGAACGAGTTGACTATTTTAATGACCATTTAAAGTGGGATTATGCCGATAGAGTCATCGATCATGGTATTATAAGAGCGAAAATTAAACTTCACAATTAACCCCGTTTACTTAGTAATTAGTGAGTTATTTTTTAACCTATTCATGTCCCTTGCTTGATAGTGTACAAGCGTTTATCATGCTGCTTCATTTTAGTATAGTAGCGGTGCTATTGGCCCAAATTACCGGTTGATAGAAAATAGTCCTTCGATTTAGGACAAATACTATCTGATGAAGACTATATAAAGATAGGGCGTAACCTTAAGAGATTTATGATGATTGAAAATAAAGACGACAAGATTGAAGATGTACTGGTAGATTCTGAGCTGGCGAAAAAGCTGGTACCGAACAAATTCAAATTTACCAGTCAGCAAGGCCGCGCACGCCGTCAAAAACTATTGATGGGCGCAAAAAAATTGAGTGAAACTCAAGCAATTAACGACATCACTTTGGCAGCTGTCTGTGAAGAAGCGGGTATTCCCAGAGCTTCTGCTTATCATTTCTTTCCAAATATCGAAGCGATATTTTTAGCACTGCGTTTTTTAAATGCTATCGATATTTTAGAAGTGCTTACCACTGTTGAAACCGTTGATTATGACAGATGGCAAGCGTATTTGACCGCGTTGATTGAGCGCTGTGTAAAGATATTTGATGAAGACCAAACCAAAGCCAAATTGATTTATGACACCAATACGCCTGATTTTGAAGGGGACAGCTATGGTGAGCATATGGACAATCAAGTGGTGCAATTGGTCTATAAGCGCTTATCAGAGCGTTACGAGATGCCAAAGTTCGAAGATATTCAAGATGTATTATTGATTACCTTTAGCATTATCAATGCCATCTTTACAGTTTCTTATCGCCGCCATCAAAGCATTACTGATAAGTATTTGCAAGAAGCCAATACCGCGTCTATCGCCTATCTGCGCTGCTATTTACCAGAGAAACTACCGCGTAAAAACAGCTAATCTTTATTAGACTTTCTACAAAAAAGCCGACTTGATGTTGGCTTTTTTTTACGCGTTTTTATGAGGGCTTATTAATCGTTTAGTCTTTTAATAAGGTGCTTGATTTTTATTGATTGTCGGTAATATTTGACCATTGCAAGTATCATCGCTTGAATCTAAAGGAGCGTATTCTTTATAATAACGCACGATAAGCCCTTCTAAAGCAACGTTCGCTTTTGAGTCATGAGTATTTACAAATGCCTCGCGCGCTTGCTCAAGCCAGCGGTCTGCCATCCGAAAGTGACTGTTCGATGATTTCGCGCCGCGCTCACACTGGTCGGTAGCTGCCCATATTAATGAGACTTCGCTAAAAGCGATTTCGCGTGGCGCGCTATCGATACCGCCACTATCTTTAAGAGCGCTTAAAGTTGCCCATAAATCAGGTCGCATGAGCGCAGAAATAGACGGAATGTCTTCAATAAGTGCAAGCTCATCAACTTTATCATTTTTTAATGCTTGCAAGATATTTTCTGCCGTTTGGGCAGCTTCCATACCAACGTCTGAGCGATTATTCATACTGTCTCTATGATTTGCATAGTTTAGCCAAGCTTGGGCTTTGTAAGCAAAGTATTGTTGCCGCACGCTCATGTTTTTTTGTTGATAAGTTTGTAATTCGTTCAGCATGCAATCCATAGCACGCTGCTGTACGCTTTGTGATTTAGAAGGTGCTAGAGTTTTAGTATCGTTGCTGCTGCGACAGTAATCTGCTGTCTTTAATGTATTCTCTTTTGGCGTAAGACTTGTAGTTGATACACAAGAAACCGCTGACAATAGTAACGCAGCTGATAAGACAGTATATAAAGGTTTTTTATAGCCAGTGGCTTGAATGCTAGTGCGAGGCATAAGAACAACCTTATAGTAAACGCCAATCTCAACTTATCGTAGGCTTTTGATTTTTATAGAATTTAAAATTCTAATTGTTTTAACTGAAATTTTAAAAACTAAGTAAACCAATACCTTAGAAAAATAAGTTGAGAGTGGGGTTTATAGTAAGGTAATAAGTATTAGAGATTTGTATTTAAATGGGTTGGTTATCATAGGATAAAAAGTATCGCCCCGTTAATACAAAATTGTCGTAAGCATGGCTTACGACAATGAAAATAAATGACAACTAGGAGGAATTATAACGTAGAACGGGCGCTGAGCGGCTTATTTTTACGTGAATCTTCGCGTTTGAATAAGTCTTCGTCAAACTTGAAGCGTAATCTAAAGTAAGCGCCTTCTATCGTCGTATCGTCATAGGCAATATCTTCGTCTTCAAAGCCCATAAAGTTGTAGCCAAGCGACAACCAAAGGTTGGTCATCGGGCTATAGCCAACTTCGGCGCCAACCAAGTAAGATAAATCGTCCGCTTGCTTATTCCAATACGTACCTGCTTGCAAACCGATATCCCAGCGCTCGCTGATATCATACAATCCGCGTGCATACACAGCGTGTGCAGTATTATCGCTAGCAATTCCTTGAGCGTCATATTCCGTATATTTACCGGCATAATGCCCTGATAGCGTTAATGGGCGCGTTGGATGATAGTTACCACTCCATGACCAGACAACAGTATCTTTTT
Source organism: Psychrobacter sp. Sarcosine-02u-2 (assembly GCF_002836335.1). Lineage (NCBI taxonomy): Bacteria > Pseudomonadati > Pseudomonadota > Gammaproteobacteria > Moraxellales > Moraxellaceae > Psychrobacter > Psychrobacter sp. Sarcosine-02u-2. Next base: position 21,326 of record NZ_PJBX01000119.1, read on the forward strand.
GATATGGATCGTTGCCTGTTGCGTTATCATCTAAGCGGTATTCAAGCTTAGCAAGCATATCGAGCTTATTGCTATCGTAATCACGGTAAGCGGCGCCAAGTTGAAAGCGATTGATGGTACGATGACCATCATCGTAATCGACTTGCGAGTAAATGTCTTTGGCTAATAAGGTAATCTCATCACTATAGCGATAAGCGGCGCCTGCGCTAGCGAGTAGCGTATCACTAGTGTCGCCCCAACGTTTTTCTAAGCGCCCTGAGACTTTATATTTTTCATTAGCAAGGTACTCAACGCCAACACCGGCTGCAGTCGCGGTACTGTCTTTTTCACCTTCTAACGATTCGACACGCTCGAACAACGTATTAAGTGTCAAACCTTTTTGCACATACCATTTATTCTTTAGGCCAATAGCAGCTTCAGCTTCGCGGGCGCTGATCGCATCACGCATACGGTATTCGCTATAGACTTTGCCGTCTTTCATATAAGTGGCATCAAAGCCGATAACGGTACGTTGGCGCTCTTCAGAGTCGTCTAAACCGTAGCTGCCTGACAAGCTATTGATTAAATCATGGCGGGCGTATAAACGACCTAGGCTACCAAGCGCCGTTTCGCCGCCGATAGAAGTGGCATTGCGCGAACTATGCTCGATATCTTGCTCGTATTCGGCAAAGACCAATGAGTTATTGAGCTTTGGCAAACGCGCGGTAAGACGGGCGCGGGCAGTGGTGCCCTCGATGTCTTTTTCAGCATTGCTCACGCCATTCAGTGCTGATTGATTAATGATGTCATCATTAAAGATGGTATCGTTAGTAATCTCTACCACATCGGTTGCCGCTTGGGTATTGCGTGAGGCGGCAGTGGCATCTTGCTTATAGTAGCGTACCCCAATCTCGCCAACGATATTTTGACTTAAGCGCTGCTCAATACTGGCTTGGACACCTTGACGACTGGCCTCGGTAGTATGGTCTTCTGTACGCACACCTTCCAATTTAAGGGCGGTTTTTTTGTCGTTTAACGTATGGGTGACTTCGATGCCAGATTCAGTGCGGCCAGCGGTTTGCGGCGAAGCACCAGTAACGAAACCTTCGTCGGTATCATTATAATAAGCTTTGGCGCGGATGTTTTTCTTATCGTCATAGTCAAGCTCGATACGTAGCGCATCACCTTCGGTATCTTTAGCGTCTAGCTTTTCGGCATTAATCTGATCGCTTGGCTGCGAATTTGGATTTTCTGCTTTATTTTTGGCATATTCTGTGACCAGCTTTAGCTTATCGTTAAATTTGACCACCGTATTGACACTGGCAAGCTCTTCTTTATTCAGTGGGTCATCACTATTAATATAACTACCGCCAATAGATACTTTATCGGTCAATTGCTGCTTGGCAGCGATACCACCAACCCAATATTTCTCGCCGCCTTCATCGACTTCGACCGTCACGCGAAATAGATAGGGTTGCCATCGATATCTTGGCTAGCAATCGGTGACTTTAGGTATAAGCTGCGACTAATAGGGTCAATTTCATAATCAGCAAAGCGCGTCAAGGTCTCACGGCGCACGATACGACCTGGGTTATTGGCGTCACGGGTGATGACTTCGATGGTTTCCGAATTTTCTAATACGGCGTCGAAATCATTAGCAAGTGGGTAGGGACCTGAAATGCCAAGACCGCGTGTCTCGTTGACGCGCTGTGAGGTGCTGGTTTCAGCGGCAAACGCGGTGACACGTGTGTTATCATCCTCAAACTGCGCTTTTAATCCCGTTAGGGTACGGTTGTATTGACCAAGTTTGATGCCTTCGTCATTATCAATTTGGGTTTTTAAATCACCATACATGGCAAATGAGCGACCTTTATCGAGGCGCACATAAAGCTTGCTAGTTGATTGTGCATCAAAACCTTTGGCTGATGAATCGCCATAGACTGGATAATATTCGCCCGGTTCGATATCGCGGAATAGACGCTCGCCTTTTTTATCGCTATCATAAGCAAGTGTCAGTAGATAATCACCGCGTACCTTACCTTTTAAAAACATCGCCGCACGGCCCGTTGCCGCATAGTCGTCATTGCCAGCGATTTCACGAAGCTCTTTTTCAAAAGCGCCTTGAGCATCAGTAATCTGACTACCATCAAAATCTTTGAGTGAGATAGCGCCTTCGACGATACCAACGGCAATTAGTGGACGTAATTGCGCGGTAAACTGTAGAGGAATGACTTGCTTGCTGCTACCGGTGTCGATGACAAGCTCGCCTTTGCCCGGTACGCTAGGCGCAGTAATAGGAATCAATAGCTCGCCACCAGAGACGGTAACCTGCGTTCCAGCTTGATCTTTGTTGCTATCTGCTAAATTAATACGACCAATATTCGTATCGAGAGTCAGTGAAGTAGAACCCAGATAAGGACGACCGTCACGGTCTTTTAGGCTAATGACAACTTGATATTCGCTAACACCATCTGCGGGAACGAGCTGGTCTTGAGTGCGATATTCAATAGCCTGTAAGCTATCGGGTGTCAATACTTTAATAGTTTGCTCGGAGATGACTTTGCCATTAATGTCGGTAGCAACGGCGCGTAAGACATTATTGCCACGCTTTAAGTCGACAGCATAATAATCAAACGCCGTCACCTTTTGCTTTTCTTGCTCAGCGGTTTTGCCGATTTGCTCGGCTGATACCGCTTTGCCATTGGCATACAGGGTAAAGTTAGAACCTAGCGGCGCCTGTACTTGTACCATTTGCTTATAGGTGCTGAGCTGCTGACCTTCGCTTAGATTAATAAAGGCAACATCATTGGTAGCGACATCTTTTAAATACTCTTCAAGCTCTTTTTCTAACGGCGGCGCAATAGTTTTCACTGCCATATCGACACGACTGGCCGCTGGCTTGACCATCTCATTGACGATGGCCGAGTCGCACTGGATACCGCTCTCTAAGACGTCGTTAGATTTACAGCCGCTAGCATCAACATTGTCTTTAGTGTCGCGGTTATAATCAGGCTCTAATACCAGCTCGGTTTTTACTGCTTGCTCCAAGCGATCATTTTTAGCGCTGACAGACTTGCTGCGCGCGACCAGCTCTGCATTCAAGCGCTCAGTCCTATCACCCAAACCACCAACGATGCCGAAGTCAGCACGGTGAAGCTCGCCATATTTTAAATCAACAAAACGGCTGCCAGCATCGCCAGCATTGCGATTGCTTTGAGTAACCAGTTCGGTGGTGTTAGGAATAGTGGTACTGTCAACTTTTAGGACGTGAGTTTTTGCGCTAACACCGTAAAAGTTATATTTACCTTCAGGATCGGTGACGACAAAATTGCCATTTTCCATATAGATGCGTACGCCTGCAACACCAAGCTCGCCATCTTCTTTTTGTTGAATACCGTCACGGTTGATATCATGGTAAACCTTCCCAATAATGATGCCGTCGGTATTCATTACACCGCGATCGACTTCTACTTTCCATTGCGCTTCTCGTGATACGAGGCTCTGACCTTGCTCAGTAGTAGCAACGGCGGTCGCACGGTTGATACCGTCACCGCCTAATGCCGATGAGCCAATAAGGACGCGATAAGTAATGTCTTTCGTTTCGCCAGCATTCATATTACCTAAACTTAAAACTTGGTATTTGCCGTCGCTTTTAAACTCATTGGCTTGTGATTGATTGATATCGACAGTAGTAGTCGAAGTGATACGGACACTACCTTTAACATAGTCAAACCCACGCGGGAATGCGTCTTTTAATTGCACGTCATAGGCGGTTGCGGCACCGTTGTTTTTAACATTAATCGTATAGTTGACATAATCGCCAAAAGCCGCAGTTTTGACATCACCTTCTTTAGTAATCTGTAAGCTAGGGTCTTCATCAACAATGGCAATAGTGCTATTGATATCTTCTATAATTTGCTGCTTTACACCATTTTCATCGACATAAGCATCTAACGTAGCGAGTAAACTATCACCTTCTAGCGTCTGAATGATATCGTCATTAATGGCGTTAGCGTTATTTTCTGTTGTCACTTCTACAAGAAATTTACCGGTATTTACACCAGTTTCGATGGCTTTAACTGAATAAGTATCACCAGTCTTAGAAGACGTAATGGTTATCCATACTTCATCTCGCACGCTATCTTGAACGTTACATTTAGCGCAGTTAGCTTGGAGATAAACATCTTCGCCAATTTGAGATTTGCTTTTATAGCCATCCCATGAGTACAGCATAAAATCGAGACGGGTTTCAATGATGACAAGCTCGTCAGTCACTAAAGCGGTAATCGAAGGGTCTTCGACGACAACCGCACCAAGCTTAATGTCAGCGGTATCATCGGCGGTCGCATTGGCATCCGATAGTGCTTGAATAGTAAGCTCAATGCTCTCGCTTTTACCTAAAGTGATTTGAGCGGTTAAATTATCGTCCAACTTAATTTCTTTATCAACACCCTCATCAAAGCGTCCATTGTTATTTAAGTCTTGATAGAGTTTTACGTTCGATAGGCTGCTAGGTACAGTTAGCGCCAAGTCGATAGTCTGATCGCTATAACTAGTGTTGGTCAGGACGTTTTTCCAGCTTGCAGTTGAACCCGGAGAAACGGTCTTTCTTGGTGGCGCAGTTAAGCTGATGCCGTACTGAGGAAAAGCAGACGACTGAATACTGACTTGGTTAGAAGTGCTACTTAGATTAAAGTTAGTGCCGTTGTTGACAACATAACTGGCGTTGGCGGTGTTTTCGATAATCTGTAATAAAGGATTTGGCGCGGCAAGCGCGGTATTTGATTGCATAAGAAACATAGCTAGCGTCAACGCAGAGACCTTAGCGGTGCGCAATGGCATGTGTTTAAACGATGTCATTAAATGAGCTGTCATATGTCGCTTATCCAATAAAACAAAATGGGGAAGGGTTCATCTAACCTAAGTTGATTTAGGTTAGATGAGGACTATAAGTATCGGTAGATACTTATAGACTTTTAAAATATACGCTAAAATTAGAGGTTCAAATTTATGGGTTTGGCGCAGCAAGACCTGGTTTGATTTTGACTTTAAATTGCATGGTGGCAGTTGCTTGCGCGGCTAAATCAAAGTTAACAGCACTAACATCAGTTGTAGTGGCAGTTGGTGTGCCTTTATCAGCAGTTAAAGAACTTTCTACATAATCAGCGTAGGCTGAGAATTCAGAAAATTTGTCTAAGATGGTGATATCGGTAATGCCAAAACCTAAACCTGTTGACCCAGCAGTAGCAGAAGAGGTATTTCTAGCTTCGATTTGGTAAATAATACATTGACCAGGCAAGGCATCTTTAATATCTGTAGTAACAAAAGACCCTACAATATAGTCAAAGAACTTATAAG